>JAKVCY010000184.1 GCA_022448425.1 Thalassotalea sp.
CATTATAATACGCGCCCATTTCTTGCTGTGACTATCTGGGTATGACAAACGTAGACAATAGAAAAGACATATACGAAGCTAACAAGCTACAAAAGAAGCTTCGTAGTAAAGTAGGTAAAGCTATCGCCGATTATAATATGATCGAAGATGGCGACGTCATTATGGCGGCTATTAGCGGTGGTAAAGACTCTTTTGCCATGCTCGATATATTGCTCGGTCTACAAAAGTCTGCACCTATCGACTTTAAAGTTATCGCCGTAAATATGGACCAAAAGCAACCGGGCTTCCCTGCGCACATCTTGCCAGATTACTTTGAATCGCTTGATATCCCTTATTACATTATCGATAAGGACACCTATTCTGTTGTTAAAGAGAAAGTGCCAGAAGGGAAAACAACCTGTGGTCTTTGTTCACGATTAAGACGCGGTACTCTGTATTCATTCGCCGAAGACATAGACGCTACAAAAATCGCTCTAGGTCATCACATGGACGACATCGTAGAAACATTATTTTTGAATATGTTCTTTGGCGCCAAGCTTAAAGCCATGCCACCTAAGCTGCGCGCGGATGATAACCGTAACACTGTCATTCGCCCATTAAGTTATTGTCGTGAAGCTGATATAGCCCGATATGCACAGATTCGAGAGTACCCTATAATTCCATGTAACCTTTGTGGTTCACAGGAAAACCTTCAGCGTCAGAACATTAAAGCAATGTTGACACAATGGGATGCAAGCACACCAGGTCGTGTTGAGAATATTTTTAAGTCACTCAAGAACGTCAGCCCAAGCCAACTTGCAGACACAGAGTTGTTTAACTTCACTGATTTACCTATCGACAGAAGTGAACCAAAACAAGCGTATAACTACTCAAAAGAAACTGTCTCATCCACCAATATCGATGAATCATTAATTATCGACGTGTCTAACGTTTAGTAACCTACCTAGCGAGGAGAGGCTTTTACTCTCCTCGCCCATTAATTGTTCAATACAATTTGCTAACTTCTCGTTATACTGAGAAAAAACAAAAACAACTCCACACAACTTTAGATATGTTAGAAAAACTTTTTAAACTGACTGAGCACGGTACCAACGTGCGCCGCGAGCTGATCGCTGGGTTAACCACCTTCTTAACCATGGCATATATTATTTTTGTAAACCCAACCATGTTGGCTGATACAGGAATGGACCATGGTGCAGTCTTTGTAGCCACATGTGTAGCTGCTGCCATCGGTTGTTTTATTATGGGGATGTACGCCAACTACCCCATAGCACTAGCACCAGGAATGGGGTTGAACGCATTCTTTACCTATACTGTTGTATTGGAAATGGGCTATACATGGCAAGTGGCTCTCGGTGGCGTATTTATCTCGGGTATTGTTTTTGTCATTTTAAGCGTACTACGCATTCGAGAATGGATTATCAATAGTATTCCACAAGCCCTCCGCTACGGTATTGCCGCAGGTATCGGTTTATTCCTCGCATTTATTGCACTTAAAAGCGCTGGCATTGTTGTTGATAATCCAGCAACCTTAGTCGATATGGGTGATCTAAGTGCATTTCCACCACTAATGGCAGCGCTCGGACTTTTCCTGATTGTTGCGATGGCTAGCCGACAAATTAACGGTGCCGTACTTTACTCGATTCTAATTATCACTGGCTTAGGTATCCTGTTTGGTGATATTAAGTACAATGGTTTGATTTCTACGCCGCCAGATGTCACAGCAACCTTTATGCAGCTAGATATTGCGGGCGCGACCGAAGTCGGCATGATAAGCGTAATATTTGCTTTTTTATTCGTCGATTTATTTGATACCTCTGGCACCTTAATTGCGGTTGCACAAAAAGGAAATTTGCTTGACGAAAAGGGTAACCTACCTCGTTTAAATAAAGCACTATTAGCTGACTCATCCGCTACCATTGCCGGTAGTATGCTCGGAACATCCACCACTACAAGCTATGTTGAAAGTGCTTCAGGCGTTAGCGCGGGTGGTAGAACAGGCTTAACCGCAGTTACGGTAGGCTGTTTATTTTTACTCGCTATTTTATTTTCACCGCTAGCGGGTATGGTACCAGCATATGCAACTGCTGGCCCCCTCTTCTTCGTCGCCGTTTTGATGATGTCTAGTCTAGTCCATATCAAATGGGATGACTTACTTGATGCTGTGCCTGCAACTCTTATTTGTATTACCATGCCACTCACATTCTCAATTGCACACGGTATTGCTTTTGGTTTTATCAGCTACACTGCGGTACGTATCTTCGCAGGAAAGTTCGACCAATTGTCAGCGAGTGTATTGGTATTAGCAGCATTGTTTTTCGTGAAGTTTATCTATTTTGCATAATCACGAAGCCTAGTGGCCAAGCAAGGTCACTAGGCGATTTGACGAGCCTAACAGCACGCATTAATACCTCTGAGCGCTTTAAATATTCACTTTTCTATCAGCCATTTAACAACACCTTATGCGCGCGCAATAAAAATTACGTTGATAAGTAGGCCTTTTCGCCAATATGTAGGTTGTTTAACAGTTGCCCCCAAACAAAAACAAACATATCCCTTATAATTCAACAATTTAAAACTGGCATATTGTTCGCAGGCCTTTTCATAACAGAAAAGAGGAACACTTATGGAAAGCCAATCAATACAAGAACTAAAACCCGTTGGCAGTGGAAAACGCATCAGTATCATTGCGTATTACGAACTCACCCGCCTTTTTAATACTCGTAGAGGATGGATAGCATTAATTGCCTTTGCACTTGTTTGGTATTTTATCTTCAGGTATCCGGTGTCTTATGCATCCTCTATCGTTACACAGCCCGATTTCACCGTCATGATAAGCCAAGCATTAGGCATGCTAAATGCCGACAAATTACTCGATTGGCCAATTGCTGAACTCACCATTTACTGGGTTATTTCGTTAATCCTCTACCCCTTATTTTCACTGTTTATCACGGCTGATCAAATATCATCCGACAGAGCTCGAGGCACGCTGCGCTTTCTCGTGCTTCGTTCAACTCGATTCGAATTATTCATAGGGCGCTACTTAGGTCAGATGTTAATCCTAACGATTCTCGTCTTTGCCACAGTTTCAGCAGCTTCCGGTATGGCAGTCTATCGAGACGCCTCATTACTCAGCCACGTGCCATTGAATAGCAGTTTTATCTTGTTTCACTTATTTGTTGTTCTTTTACCTGTTGTTGCAATCACAGCCCTTACTTCCGTGGTTTGTCAATCAGCACGTTCAGCAACATTCTTAGCGATCATAGGTTTATCTGCGTCATTCATTTTGACTGGTTTAGCAATTCATTATTTTCCAAAACTCGCCTTTTTGGATGATTACTTAATTGGTGCACAAGTAAGTGACCTCGCAATCTCTGTTGGGCTTACTTCACTAAACCACATATCTCTGCCAATAGCTCAAGCTTTGGTTATCTTGGCAATTGCCTATACATTATTTAACTGGAAAGCGTTATGAGTAGTATCATCAACTGCCAAAATATCAGTCACCGTTTCGGCCAAACGATCGCACTTAACGAAGTCAATTTTAATGTCGAATCGGGAGAACCAATTGCATTAGTGGGACCAAATGGAGCAGGTAAAACAACACTCTTTAGTATTCTTTGCCGCTATTTAAGACCAACGTCAGGAAAAATAGAGATTCTTGGCCATACGCCTGGATCTCCTGCGCTATTTGGCCAACTGAGCGCCCTACCGCAAGATGCACAGTTAGATCCCAGATTTTCGGTGATGAAACAACTTCTGTTTTTCGCGAAACTACAAGGCATGAATAGACAGCAAGCTCTATCTGAAGCTAATAGAGTGCTTGAGCTAGTAGGTTTGGCGCAGAACAAACAGGCGAAACCAGCAGAACTGAGCCATGGTATGAGAAAACGTATTGCTATCACACAGGCACTGATGGGAAGCCCCAAGCTCGTTCTGCTCGATGAACCAACTGCTGGTCTTGATCCGTTAAACGCGAGAATCATCCGTAAACTCATTAGCGATCTGTCATCACAAACCACATTTATGGTGAGCTCACACAATCTAGATGAACTAGAAAAACTTTGCCACACCGTACTCTACCTAGAGAAGGGGAAACTCACACAGCAGAAAATAAGCGAAGTAAACACACATCAGTGCTTTTTGACCGTGTTATTACATGAGACCCTATCTGAGGAAAGTTATGCCGATCTCAAGGCGCTAGAGGCCGTTGAAGGGGTCTCGCAGACTCAGCGAATGGAATATGTGATTACTTACGATAATCAGCTAGAGCCCTATTTTGACCAGCAGCTACTACGATTTTTTGCCGACCGTTCAATTAAGTATCGACAGTTAACCAAAGGACGTTCACTGGAAGAACAATTGTTTAACGAACGAGAACTCAATGAACAAGACCTTAATGAAAAAGGGCTCTATGAGAAAGAGCTCAATGTTATAAACGGCTAATGCGGTTAAGACTTGCGGCGCTATTGAATTTGCAGCGCCGCTGGTTGTTCTTCTACAACATCATCAATGAGTGGCTCTGCTGGCTGCTCTACAAGTGGAAAATACGATTGGTTATGTCTGAGCATATCAGTAATTTCCATGATATAGTCATTACCGCGTTCAGAATATGAGACAAGCCCTGTCGCCAACACTTCCGGTGATAACGGTTGCTCATAAGCACGTAAATTGGCTCGAATTGCATGCAAATTCTCATAAGCAGCATTGGTATTTAAATTATTAAGGTAGCGAGTTACCGCATCATCAACACTTTGAAATGCCTCAACTTCATGATGTGCGCCTTCATTCCGACCTCTAGGTACCATGCCACAACCTTTGCTGTAACACCAAATTCCAAAAAAGTTTAAGCCAATGCGCGCAAAACGTGATGTTCCCCAAGCCGACTCATTAGCTGCCTGTACCAAAACTAATGCATCAGGAATTACATCCACTCTTAGTTTCAATGCCGCTAGTTGTTGATCAACAGGCAAGCGGGATGATACACGATAACGCTTGTTCAATTGACCAAGCTGCTGAGTATGCTCATCAGTCAGCACTTGCGTCATATCATAGTTTTCAATTATCTCTGCGAGCACAGCTCTTTCTGACATGATGACACTATTGGCTTTTTCTACCGATGGCGCAATGAAGTCAAAGAACGCCTTTTTCTTTGCTCTGATATCCGTGATTTTGCCAAAATCGGGCAAATCTACGTTATGCAAAGGCACCTCAGGCGGCTCTGGCTCGGGCTCAACCACTACTGGCTCAACTTCTTTTACAGGCGTGTATGGAGGTTTAATAATAAAAGGGCGAACTAGGGCCGCAATAAGGACTACTGTCCCTGTGATCCAAGCGCCAATTTTTAGTAACTTTGTGAACATCTAGTTTAAATGCCTTATTTCGTCCGTTGAATTAATGAGTTCGCTTATTAAAAGCTCTCAAGCTAAGCAATGAAAATATCATTATCAGAGTCATTGCCGGTGCCTTTGTTATTTCCATTGCCTTGGCTACCACCTGAATTCCCGCCAGAATTATTATCTGAGTTGTCATTAAAGTCTGATTTCACAGCTTGCAACTGCATACCAAAAATATCGCGATACAGTACACCTTTTGCGTTGAAGTATAGCGGTGCTAAATACGACATCAAAAAGAAGAAAATTGCCATTGCCAGAATATCACCGCCGCCTGAGCCATTACCGCCAAACAATGCAAACGGCATAGCTGCGACAATGAGTCCCATGAACAGCGCAAGGTAAACGAAGAAGATGTTAAACATCTGAAAGCGCAGCGCCTTGATAGAAAGTACAATCGCTTTCGCTGGAGATAGCTGCTTCTCTACAACTAGTGGAATCGTTAATGACAAGAGTACAGCAATGAAAATACCCGGAATAATAAATAGCTGTAACCCTAGGCTAATGAACATTGACGTCATCACAGCACAAAGTGCTACCCAACTTCCGCGTCGTAAAAATGAAAACACCAATCTAGGGCGGGTTTTTATCCCCACAGCATGTAAGACGCCCATCATTTCGACGCCAGCAATAAAGGGGTAAATGGCTATTGTCACCAATAGATTCAACGCTACCATTGCTTCTGGATTCGCCAACGCACTTTCCAAACCACCAAAGTACTGGCTACTGATAAAGACAATGGCGAGTCCTAAGAAAAAGACAAAAATAAGCCCTAAGTTTATCGACAAGCGGTTAGCATTAGTTAATTGCCACGCTTCCGACAATACATCTCTAGGCGCAATAACGTACTCGCCCTTCACTGCTTTATCTACATTGCCGCCAATTTGAATTTGTTGTTTTTCTTCCACAAACAAAACCTTATTTAGGTCACTGAACCCAGTACTTTACCGGTGATGTGACGTATTTCTGCCAATTATTAAATGCGCATAACTTGCGTATATTTGCGCCTATTGTACCCTAAATACCTTCAACCTGCTGTTTACTTTTTGTTCGCACAGAGCAGCTTTATCGCTGGCGAGAGGCAAACTTAGCTTTACACTGTCTCTACATCTTATGGAGGCTAGCAAGGAAGCGCTTAAAATATTGGGCACCTTTCTCATGCGCTAACTCGATATTATCTTCTGGAATTTGCTCCGGATTTTGATAAACCGATAGCACCTTTTCCATACTCGCTTCACGAATGAGGTGGATGGTAGGAAATGGAGAGCGATTAGTGTAATTTGCAGCTGATGCTTCATCCTCGCCCTCGAACATATAATCAGGGTGAAAGCTGGCTACTTGCAAAATGCCTTCAAGCTCGAGGTGCTCGATTAAGTCATTTGCATAGTCGACCAGATCTAAATATTTATCGAATTGACGAAATCCAGTGGTGTAGATAATAAGGCTCGTTTCTACATCTGGATTGTCTATCAAGTGCAAACATTCTGCGGCAAGCTCTTCAATTGCTTGCTCTATTCGCCCTAAGCTACTTTTGTGGTAGCGAATCGTATTATTCACAAACTCCTTTTTTGCAAAGGGACAAAAGTTAAGGCCAATGACAATGGTTTCAAGCCACTGCTTTGTTTTAGTAATTGCTGGGTGTTCTGTTGTCGACATAAATACTATAAACATAAAAGGTTTAATTATCTTACTGCTGAAGCGCCCACATAGACGCGTAAAGCCCGTTAGCTTGAATAAGTGTTTGGTGATTACCTTGCTCTACCACCTGCCCTTGACGCATAACAATGATGTTGTCTGCGTCAACGATAGTCGATAAGCGGTGAGCAATAACTAAACTCGTCTTATTCTCACTCACTTGCCTAATCGCCCTTAGTATGGCTTGCTCTGAATGGCTATCTAACGAAGACGTCGCTTCATCAAACACGAGAATCTCAGGATTCTTTAGTATAGTTCTAGCAATTGCCACACGCTGCTTTTCACCACCCGACAGTTTAAGCCCCCTTTCACCTACTTTGGTAGCTGATTTATCAGGCAATGAGTCAACAAACTTGTCTAAATGTGCCAGTTTGATCGCTTCATAAACTGCTTCTTCACTGGCATCGGGATTACCGTAGTGCACGTTAGCAAATAAGGTATCATTAAATAAAACGGTATCTTGAGGGACGATACCAATATGTTGTCGTAGGCTTTGTTGTTTGACACTGCTGATATCTTGGCCGTCTATTGAAATACTGCCGTAATCTGGATCATAGAATCGAAAGAGCAGTTTCACTAACGTCGACTTACCCGAGCCACTATCGCCGACTACAGCAACTTTCTGCCCAGGCTTAACATCAAAGCTCAATTGATTAATCACATTACGTTTATTGTTGTAGCCAAAGTCAACTTGCTCAAAACGAATACTCCCTTCAGTCACGTTAAGGCCTTGAGCGTCTGGCATATCGTTAATTTTTGGCTGTTTCCCTAAGAGGTTAAACATGTGTTCAATGTTAGCCATTGACCCTTTAATTTCACGATAGACAAAACCAAGAAAATTGAGAGGGATAAAAAGCTGCATCATAAACGCGTTAATCAGGACAAAATCACCCAACGTCATTTGCTCATGGGTGACTTGGTAAGCAGCAAGCCCCAACATTGATGTCATTGATATTGCGATGATTAACGCTTGCCCGCCATTTAGCGCAAACAACGACAAGCGATTCTTAATTTTCGCCTGTTCCCACTGTGCTAAGTTGTTGTCGTAAGCGTTAGCTTCATAATCTTCGTTGGTGAAGTACTTAACAGTTTCGTAGTTAAGCAGGCTATCAATGGCACGAGTGTTACTGGTTGAGTCTGCTTTATTTGCTTCTCTAATATAGCCTGTACGCCATTCTGTCGCTTTAACTGAGTAGCCTACGTAACAAACGATAGATATCAGCACGATAAGTGAAAAATAGACACCGTAGTTGTACCAAAGAATCCCCATGACCATGATAATTTCTAATAAGGTTGGGACGATATTAAATACCATGAATCGCATTAAAAAGCTGATACCAGAGGTGCCTCTGTCGATGTCTCGCGACAAGCCACCTGTCTGCCTATCGAGATGGAAATCAAGCTCCAACCGATGAAGGTGCTTGAACACATTCAGCCCAATGCGACGAATTGCCCTTTCAGTTACATGGCCAAACAAGGTATCGCGTATTTCAGCAAATAGCACAGTAGAAAAGCGTACTAAGCCATAGGCCGCTACCAAGCCTAGCGGCACTAAATAAATTTTATCGGCATTTTGCTGATCTAACGTATCAACGAGGTCTTTTAGGATAAAAGGAAGGTAAACACTCGCCAGTTTAGTAAATACTAAACAAAGCATGGCGATAAAGATTCTGACTCGGAACTCAAGTAAATAAGGCCAAAGTGTTTTAAGCACACGCCAATTAATTTCGTTCACTTCATGATCCGGATAATTACTGCGTCGCATGACTTTCCTTAGTTAGTAAAATTTGAATGACGTTAGCTGAATGGAAGCAGGAACCAAACATCATATGGCGTTAAGCAAAGTGCATGATAACTTTGTGCCAGTAACTTTTTACTAGTAACTGTGCCCTATCTACTATGTGATAGTTAAAATGTGCAAGCTACATGGTAGCTTAAGCCTAGTAGCGTTAACGGCAACTATATACTGATGTCGTGCTTACCGTGCTGCTTTTTCGCCGCCAAGTATTCTTTGTTATCCGACTTCATATGAACTTGTGTATTTACTATCGCTTGGACATCAACATGTTCAGACAATGCTTTCGCCTTACGCGGGTTATTGGTCATTAGCTTTATCGCGTCGATATCCATTGCGTTGAGCATGGCAATGGCGTGCTCAAAACTGCGCTGGTCATCATCAAAACCCAGTTCATTGTTTGCTTGGTATGTATTTAAGCCTTGGCTTTGGAGTACATAAGCGTCAATCTTATTGTATAAACCAATGCCACGCCCTTCTTGACGCATATAAAGAATCACGCCACCGATATCTGCCATAGTTTCAATGGCTTCATCAAGCTGTTCGCCACAATCACAACGTGAAGAGTGAAACACATCTCCCGTCAAACATTCAGAATGAACTCGCACTAGCGGCACATCTTGATTTAAATCAGCTTGCTTAAACACAATAGCGACATGCTCATTGTCTTTATCAAAACAGGTAAAGCTGATGATTTCAGCGTCGATATCACTTTTTGAGCCCACTTTTAGGCTCACTCGTGCTCTTATTTCAGACATAAATTGTAAAAACTCTTACTACTTAAGTAACTTCTCTTCTCTAAAGTTACTCTAAAACTTCTTGCGTAAATTTTACCTTTTGTCGAGTAAAATCGCGAATTTATCTGCATATTCCAAACTGCGCTAGCGCCCGCTATATAACGCCTATATGCAAGGTGACGGGTTAACATAACCAATGAATATAACCAATATTTCGCCATCAACTAAACTTATAAGGAGTCCACCACCAATGAGAGGATGTGAATATGAGCGCTATATGGAAAAACCACGCCATGCATTTAGCCAATATGATTAATTGCAATAACGAAACACAAGCACATTTATATTTAGAGCAACTCATGCTATTTCCGGTTGATGTACAAGACAAAATAATCGAGGAGATAAGTAACCTCAGTCACTGCAATAGTGACGCTGTCGCCGATATCATAGGCCGATACTCTATGCCAGAGCTCAAATGACAGAGCCATTTAACAAGAGAGTAACGATAAAGTGCTAATTATTAACGTAATAAGTAAATGTTTTCACCCCTTCGCCACTTTTAACAAGTGCTACCCATTAGTGCGAAGGCAATTTTTCTATTGATACTTACCGTTGCAACTGTTGTGCACGCAACTTTGCAATATCATCACGGAGCGCCGCAGCTTGTTCAAACTCTAGATTCTTGGCATGGTCTAGCATCGTTGCTTCAAGCTGCTTAATTTTCTCTTCAATTTCTTCAAACGACATTACTTGATAGCTTGCTTGCTGCTCTGCCACTTTGTTAGCTATTAGCTGCTCTTCCGGCGTAGCACCAACATCCATAACGTCAGTAATCTTACGAATAACGCCTTTTGGTACTATGTTATTCGCCTCGTTATGCGCTTGTTGTTTCTCACGACGTCTATCGGTCTCATCAATAGCTCTACGCATTGAACCTGTGATGCGATCAGCATACAAAATCGCTTTACCATTAACGTTACGAGCAGCACGCCCTATGGTTTGAATTAACGAACGTTCTGAACGCAAGAAGCCTTCTTTGTCTGCATCAAGAATGGCAACTAGAGAGACTTCTGGCATGTCCAAACCTTCTCGCAAGAGGTTAATGCCAACTAATACATCAAACTTACCTAAGCGAAAATCACGAATGATTTCGACACGCTCTACGGTATCGACATCAGAATGCAGGTAACGAGTCTTTATATTGTGCTCATGCAGATAGTCAGTTAAGTCTTCTGCCATACGCTTAGTCAATGTGGTTGCAAGTACACGTTCACCAATTGGGATGCGTTTGTTTATTTCAGAGAGAAGATCATCAACTTGTGTATCAACTGGGCGAACCATAATTTCAGGGTCGAGTAAGCCTGTTGGTCTTACGACTTGTTCTGCCACCTCGCCACTTGATTTTTCAAGTTCGTAGTCACTTGGCGTTGCAGAAACATAAATAGTTTGCGGTGCAAGTGCTTCAAACTCTTCAAATTTTAACGGTCGGTTATCAAGTGCTGATGGCAAACGGAAACCATACTCCACAAGGTTTTCCTTACGAGAACGATCCCCCTTAAACATGGCGCCAATTTGCGGCACAGTGACATGGGACTCGTCAATAACGAGTAAACCATCGTCTGGCAAGTAATCGAATAACGTAGGTGGAGCCTCACCATCGGCTCGCCCAGATAAGTACCTTGAGTAGTTTTCGATGCCAGAGCAATAACCAAGCTCTGTCATCATCTCAATGTCAAATTGCGTGCGCTGAACAATGCGCTGCTCTTCTATTAGCTTATTATTGTCTTTAAGCTGTTTTGCTCGGTCTTTTAATTCAACCTTAATCTGTTCGACGGCAGATAAAATTCTGTCTCTTGGCGTCGCGTAGTGAGTTTTCGGATAAACAGTAACACGAGCTAGTGTACGCTCAACACTTCCTGTTAATGGATCGAATTCACTGATTTTTTCCAGCTCTTCATCAAATAACTCAACGCGCAGTGCTAACCTATCTGATTCTGCTGGGAAAATGTCAATAACGTCGCCACGTACTCGATAAGTAGCACGCTGAAATGCCACGTCGTTCCGGGTGTATTGCAATTCTGCCAGTCGGCGAAGAATGTCTCGCTGGTTAATAATGTCACCTTGTCGAAGGTGTAACATCATTTTTAAGTAAGAATCAGGATCACCCAAACCATAAATCGCCGATACAGAAGCAACAATAATAACATCGCGACGCTCTAACAGCGCTTTGGTTGCAGACAACCGCATTTGCTCAATGTGATCATTTATTGAAGCATCTTTCTCAATAAAGGTATCTGTAGTCGGTACGTAGGCCTCAGGTTGATAGTAGTCATAGTAAGAAACAAAGTATTCAACCGCGTTATTTGGGAAGAACTCTTTCATTTCTCCATAAAGCTGTGCTGCCAATGTTTTGTTGGGGGCAAGCATCATTGTTGGTCTATCCAACTGGGCAATAACATTGGCGACAGTAAAGGTTTTACCTGAACCTGTTACCCCAAGTAATGTTTGATGGGCAAGACCAGACTCTATTCCTTCGAGCAACTGCGCTATCGCAGTGGGTTGATCGCCACTAGGGGTGTAATCGGAAACAAGCTCTAACGACTTCATGTTGACTGCGGCTCCACATCGATACGTTGATTTGAAAATTGACGGCTAAATGAGTAATAAGAAATAAAGGCCATCACAAGGTTGCCCAATAACGCACCAATGAAAAAGCCTTCAACGCCGAAGAACAAGCTACCAAGATAAGCAAGAGGTACGTAGCAAACAAACAAACGTATTACTGAAAGCACCAACGCAACCATTGGTTTGTGTAAGGCATTAAACGAAGAGTTAGTTAATATGATGATGCCCTGTAAGCCATATCCCAGCGGTAGTATGTAGATAAACAGCTTAATTAAATCTGCCACTTCTTGTTCTTTTGCAAACGCGTCAGCAATCAATCCAGAGCACAGTACAAGCAACGTATAGATGCCCACTTGCCAGAACATCACAAATTTTATTGAACTACTGTAGGCTTGCTCTACCCTTTCCATATTACCTGCACCAAAGTTTTGGCTGATAAACGGTGGTAAAGTCATCGACATAGCAAGTACTACGAGACTAGCGATCGATTCTATTCGAGACCCCACACCAAAAGCAGCAACGGCAGACTCACCATACTTGGCAATAATCGCCGTCATTACCGCCGCGGCGATTGGCGTCAGCATATTAGCGCCAGCAGCAGGTAAGCCTATATGCAAAATACCTCGACAAGCGGCAATAAAGTTTTTAAGCGGTATGAGATGCCCGTGAATAAGTTGTCTTTTGTGCAGTAAGATATAAAGCACAAATGCCAAGCCAAAAATCCAAGAAATTAATGTAGCAATAGCGGCCCCTTTAACCCCAAAAGCAGGTATAGGTCCGAACCCAAAAATTAACACAGGATCGAGCAATGCATTAATCAACCCAGCACTACCCATAATAATACTAGGTGTTTTGGTATCACCTGAGGCTCTTAATACCGCATTGCCAATCATTGGCCCGATTAAACAAATACTGCCTAAATACCAAACATCCATATAGTCATGAATAAGCGGTAATAAACTCTCGCTAGCACCTAATAGCAGGAATATTTCGTCGGTAAATATATAGCCAACAAATGAAAGCAGCGACACGATTACCGCAGATAAATACATAGCCGTTGTCGCGCTATCTTTAGCAGCATCCTTATCTTTGGCACCTAAATACTTAGCGATAACTGCTGATGTACCTATGCCCAAGCCGATTGTTAAGCTGATGACGGTAAAAGTGATTGGAAAGGTAAAGCTCACTGCCGCTAACGGTTGGGTGCCCAACAATCCGACAAAAAACGTATCAACTAGGTTAAACGTCATCAACAGCACCATGCCGTATATCATGGGAATGGTCATATTTTTGAGCGTTTGACCCACAGGATCTACTAATAAGTCTATTTGGTGCTTGTGTGATTTATCGGTCATTGAATGCTGCAAGTTGGGGACAAAGAGTCAAACGTGTATTGTAAAATATACTGATAAGAGTCGCTACGAGATTATTAAATTTCAACTATTTAAAGATGTCAGTAATTGTAAGCGTATCCATTTCATGCTTTAAATACAGCTAGTTATCAATACCAATTACATTAAATTGGTATACAGTTCTGTTAGGAAGAATACGTTTCATTATTTAAAAGACAAGCACCGTACGTTAAACGACAAGTAGCGTGCGATGTAATTATTGTTCACATAAGTAGCCGATTTCATTTGGGTGTTCTTAACCTGTACCACTTTTTTGTTAAATAAGCCCCCAATAGTTGATATGACTGCGGAACAAATAGGACAACGCTTCTTTTCTAGATGAAAGCGCTTTCCGAAAAAAGACTCACAGAAAAGCCGCTCCACACCATACTTGTACAAAGATAATACGCAACGATGGGATTTTACACAATTAGTGGACTATTCCCTTGTTTTAAAATAGTTTCGAACAAAGCGTTCATTCTTTGTACACTTAGCTGCAAACCCTATTGTTTCGTTCTGTTTGCACTTTATTACACTTTAACTCACACAGTTATCCACAGCTTAGGTGGATAACTCTAAAATCTAGTGAATCTTTAGAAAAAGAGCGTGCGATAAACACAATACCTGAACATTTTTAGCCCTATCTGAACACAAAGCATTCAAACGATGCAGAGATTAAAAAATTTGTCATTTTTGTGTTGACAGGTGCAATGTCGAGCTTTAATATTCCGCCCCGTTAACGAGACACGAG
The DNA here is from genome assembly GCA_022448425.1 of Thalassotalea sp. Classification (GTDB taxonomy): domain Bacteria; phylum Pseudomonadota; class Gammaproteobacteria; order Enterobacterales; family Alteromonadaceae; genus Thalassotalea_F. The sequence continues at coordinate 14,388 of JAKVCY010000184.1, forward strand.
CTTGTTAACAAAATAAACCTATTCCCCTGTAGCTCAGTTGGTTAGAGCGGTGGACTGTTAATCCATGTGTCGTCTGTTCAAATCAGACCAGGGGAGCCACTTAATAGAAAGGTCGCATTAAATATTGAATTAGTGTGGCCTTTTTTGCTTTTAGTCCTTTACCTTTCCCTCACTAAACTCCCAAACACAAAACTACACCTCAACATAACCTCTCTGTTTGGAACGAGATTAGCGCGGTGGACTGTATTCATTCAATGAGCTAAATAGTACTCAACAAAATACTCGTTTCGCTGGCAATAATGCCCTCGATTTCTCTAACTATTCGTAAGATACGATCAAGCTCGACCAGGCTATCTGTTGTTATTTCCGCAACTAAGTCCCATTTTCCATTTGTTGTGTGAAGCTTTATCAATTCTGGAATACCCCTCAAATGCCGAATAACTTGGGAAGTAGAACGACCAGTTACCTCAATCATCATTACAGCACGCACCTGATCTTGTGAAAGCCCCTCATGTGCTCGAATTGTAAAGCCCAAAATAGCACCAGTTGTCACCAACTTTTCAATACGGTTTTGTACGGTACCTCGCGAAACCTTTAGTTTTTTTGCTAATTCAGAAACCGATGCCCTGACGTATTCTCTGAGCAAGGAAATTAATCCTTGATCCAGTGCATCATACCGATGAGGGTTTAAGGGTTTGTCATCGAAATTATTATTTTGCGATAGCCAAATACTAAAAACCACTGCCTACAAAGAAGTTACTCAAATGGCAGAGCGCCTAAGGGAGCTCGGGGTTAATGTGCATCTTTTTGAAGATAAAAGCATCAGCACCCCAGGTTCTGTATTTCCTAATAATTGATTTTCCGCACATGCTGACGGAAGCGTTTACCTATACCCAATGTATGCGCCTAATCGCCGACTTGAAAGGCGACAGGATGTTATCGAGCAACTACAGCACCACTATGTCGTGAACAAGGTTGTCGATTTATCCGGCTGGGAGGAACAACAGCAATATCTAGAAGGCACAGGTGTATTAGTCATTGATCACCAAGCCCAACTAGCTTACGTCGAAGCATCTAAACGAGCTGATATTGAACCGCTAAAAGATTTTTTCTCCCAGCAGCAACTTACGCAATTGCTTTTTAATGCCAAAGATAGCAATGGTATAGATGTGTATCACACCAATGTATTGATGTGTATCACACCAATGTATTGATGTGTGTTACTACAGATTTTGTCATCGTCTGTGACGAAATGATCAAAGGTGAAACGCAAAGAGAAACATTAAACACAGCGATAAAGCGCTATGGTAAATTGCTTGTTTCCTTGACAGAGCAGCAAGTAAAAAGCTTTGCAGGCAACATGTTTGAGTTAACAGGAAAGAATGGACGTTTTATCGCGATGTCTGAAACTGCATTTTCTGCACTGTCGACAGAGCAAAAACAGCTATTGCAATCAAAAGTCGCGCTTGAGGCTTTCAATATACCGACAATAGAACTTGCTGGAGGCTCTGTGCGATGCATGCTTGCAGGCATTCATTTGGCAAAACAAAAGGTGCGTTTGGCAAGCTAATGCGCTAAGTTATTCGGCTATAAAGTAAAAATAACCGATTCAAATACTTTAATAAAATACTGGGATATTATATGGAAGACCAACTATTTGACCTTATCGTAGGCAATCTAAACAACCTGTTATGGGGTAACGGTCAGATACTCATTTATATCCTAGTCTTCGCCGGTTTCTGGTTTTCTTTCAAATTAAAGTTTGTTCAGTTTGCGCACTTTAGCCATATGTTTTCAGTGATGAAAAACAGTATGAAGGGCGACAAATCAGGCATTAGTTCGTTCCAAGCATTATGTACAGGGCTTTCTGCTCGCGTCGGCACAGGTAATTTAGCTGGTGTTTCCGTCGCCATTTCACTCGGTGGCTCTGGCGCAATATTTTGGATGTGGATTATTGCCTTTCTTGGCATGGCGACAGGATTTGCAGAAAGCGTGCTCGGTCAGCTTTATAAAGTAAAAGATGACCACAAAGAGTATCGCGGTGGGCCAGCCTACTACATTCAAATGGGCTTAGGTAAACGCTGGTTGGCTATCGCTTTCGCCCTCTGCCTTTTCCTCGGCTATGGCTTCAGCTTTAGCGCTATGCAAGCCAACACCATTACAGATGCCCTTAACCATGCCTTAGATATCCCACAGCATTATGCGGGGCTAGTTATCACGATATTGGCCGGTATCATTGTAATGGGTGGACTTAGGGGGATTGCACGATTTGCTGAACTGGTCGTCCCGTTCATGGGTATTAGCTATATTTTAGTCGCGCTAGCTATCGCGATTTGGAATGTCGACTTAATTCCAGCAATGCTTTTGGATATTCTAACATCGGCATTTGGCCTGCAAGAAGCAGGAGCAGGAGCGCTCGGTGCAGCCATAAAGAATGGTATTCAACGTGGTTTGTATTCGAATGAAGCTGGAGCTGGTTCCGTTCCTCATGCTTCGGCAAGTGCAACACCAAACCCTAACCACCCTGTCGCACAAGGCTATGTACAAATGCTAGGTGTATTTATCGATACCATCATTTTGTGTACATGTACTGCTGTAATCATTTTGCTGGCCGATGTACCAATGTCTGGCAATATGGAAGGTATTCGGTTAACTCAAGATGCTATGACTAGCCATATTGGTGAAGGCGGTATTTACTTTGTTGCAGCGGCAATCAGCTTATTTGCATTTACCTCTGTAGTAGCCAACTACGCATACGCAGAGAGTAATTTGCATCTATTCAAGATGGATAACAAGTTTGGACGAGGAGTCTACACCTTTTGTTATTTAGCGATGGTTTTTTGGGGAGCAAACGCTTCCCTACTCCAAGTTTGGGCAATGGCTGATATGGCACTTGGCCTGATGACACTAGTGAATATTTTCGCCATCATCCAACTGACACCAACGATTAAAGCCTTGTATCACGACTATCAAACCAAGCGAAGTGCAAACGCTGATATGGCCTTCAAAGACGATGATATTAGCTATCAAGGTGAACTACACGAAGGCATTTGGGATATAAAGTAGAGTAAATATACAAAAAGTGTGTATTTACTGTTGATTTTTATTCTAAAGCTGGCATTTTAAATAGGGCGTGTCGTTTCAGACACGCATTCACTGCAGACGGACCACCGTTTGTTTAACTTTTAACTACAACCCTTAATCGCATTGCCCATAGCGCATTAAGTTTTTTTCGGGCGCCTCGCTTCAGTTAAGAAGCTCACAATTTGTTTTTAAAAAGGAGTAGCGCTTCAATGTGTTCAATCTTTGGTATTCTAGATATTAAAACTAGTGCGTCTGCATTACGCCCAACTGCACTAGAATGTTCTCGTCTTCTACGTCACCGTGGTCCTGATTGGTCAGGTATTTATGTTAGCGACAATGCAATTTTAGTGCATGAACGCTTGGCAATTGTTGACACTGAACACGGCGCTCAGCCGCTTTACAACGAAGACAAAAGCCACGTACTCGCCGTTAACGGTGAAATTTACAACCACAAATCACTTGCCGCTAACTCAGGCGTTGATTACCAATTTCAAACAGCATCAGACTGTGAAGTTATTCTGCCACTTTACAAAGAGTTTGGTGCCGGATTCGTCGACAAACTACAAGGCATGTTCGCCTTTTGCTTATACGATGAAACACAAGACAGATATATTGTAGCCCGCGATCATATCGGTATTATCCCGCTTTACATGGGTTACGATGCTGACGGCAACTTCTATGTTGCCTCAGAAATGAAGGCGCTAATGCCAGTGTGTAAATCGGTTGAAGAATTTCCTCCAGGTCACGTACTTGATAGCAAAACAGGTCAAATGACTAAGTACTATCAACGCAACTGGATGCAATACGATGCGATTAAAGACAACCACACTAGCAAAGATAAGTTACGTGCCGCGCTAGAAGACTCAGTAAAAAGTCATTTAATGACCGACGTGCCATACGGCGTATTATTATCGGGTGGTTTAGATTCATCTCTAGTATCTGCTATCACTCAAAAATACGCTTCACGCCGAATTGAAGAAAACGATCTTTCAGAAGCATGGTGGCCAAAAGTTCACTCGTTTGCTTGTGGCTTAGAAGGTTCACCTGACCTAGAAGCAGCACAAAAAGTTGCAGACAGCATAGGTACAATTCACCACAGCGTTATCTTTACCGAGCAAGAAGGTATCGATGCGTTAAAAGAAGTTATCTATCACCTAGAAACATACGATGTCACCACAGTACGTGCATCAACGCCAATGTACCTAATGGCACGTAAAATCAAAGCCATGGGGATTAAGATGGTACTTTCGGGTGAAGGCGCAGATGAAATTTTTGGCGGATACTTATACTTCCACAAGGCGCCTAACGCACAAGAATTCCACGAAGAGTTAATTCGTAAGCTTGATAAACTTCATATGTTCGACTGTCTACGTGCCAATAAGTCGATGTCGGCTTGGGGCATTGAAGCTCGTGTACCATTCTTAGATAAAAACTTCTTAGATGTTGCGATGCGTATTAACCCAGAAGACAAAATGTGTGGCGGCGGTAAAATCGAAAAAGGCGTTTTACGCTCAGCATTCGAAGGCTATTTACCAGAAGAAATCTTATGGCGTCAGAAAGAACAATTCTCGGATGGCGTAGGTTACTCATGGATTGATGGTTTAAAAACTTATGTTGAATCACAAGTATCGGATCAGCAATTAGCCAATGCTAAATATAAGTTCCCTATCAACACGCCGGATACCAAAGAAGCTTACTTCTATCGAAGTGTATTTGAAGAGAAGTTCCCATTAGACAGCGCTGCTGAGTGTGTTCCTGGTGGTAAGTCAGTAGCATGTAGCACGCCTCAAGCACTAGCGTGGGATGAAGCCTTCAGTAAGATGGCAGATCCTTCAGGACGAGCTGTACAGGCCGTTCATAACGATAGTTACTAAATTATCAGCTCAAGCTTTTGAGTAACTGACACATACACTTAAAAAAATGCGGCTCTAATGAGCCGCATTTTTTAAATGTATGTATCAGTGGAATAAAAACTAATAGCCGTTTTAGAGGTAGGTAAGGTTATTCATTTACAAATCTATGCGATAACAAGGGCAATAGTGAAAATAGCCACTAAAGTAGAGCTAACTGCTTTTCGCACTCTTTTCAGGTTGCCGTGATGGACAAACGTCAATTGAAACCAGTGAGTTACTTTAATGTAAGCTTCATCTTTACGTGTCCGATTTTTCCACTTCAAACATAAACCTTCGGCTTCAATAAAAATTCTCGAATTCTTATTGATTTCTCGACGCTTATTCACAAAAGGTTCTAGATTCGCTTACAGCCATGTGAATTCAGAACGATAAACTCGATACAAGGTGTAATTATTGTAAACATCGTTGTGTAGACCGCTCGTTGCCTTCTCCCATAAATTAAGAACTTCTTGAATAGGCTTGAATAGCTTGTTCTGCCTTGATGACGCGATCCTTGCTAACTCCGCATCTAGTTGGCGTTTTTAAATGTTGTAAGCGTCAGTGTCTATGCTTACGTCAGTTGTTATATATGAGTCTACCAAGTCTTTTATCTGATTATAATACGTGTCGTATTCATCAGAATTCTCTAATGTGGATTCAAAGTCGATAGAGTTTTTATTTTGAGCTAAAACGCGAGTATTACGGATTGCCATCATCGCACTTATCATAGAAACTAGTGCGACTAAAAAGGTTAGAGAAATAGGGATAATCTTTGAGTCTTGATTTGCCGCGCACACAAGAGATTGATAGTACGATGACAAAGAAAACCAATCAAATCTGTCTAAGCAAATGTTGGTCTTGAATTCATCCATGTGGAAAACTTCCTTGAGAGGCTAAACTAACCTCTGTCGTGTTCAGTATAAAACATATAGTTCTCTTTTAGGTGTTTCCTTATATTGTTTTCGGCAAAATGACGTACATCTATAGAACGATAACAATAAAATTCAGAATTGTGTCTTTTCACTGAGCATACATTGAAATATAACAACGATTAATATCATTTGCTTATAAATAAGCAATTTTTTATACAAGAATCATTCGTTTTCTTTATCTAACGATCCACCATGATAAAAATTTACTCGACTTTAAAAGTAAAAAGACAATAGCACTTCCACTTATGCAGCAGATAACATATCCGATACTACACTAACTTATCTATATGACAATACTTGTAGGAAAACTCTGGACATAAAAAAACCGGAGAGCCTTTTTATATTAGGCTTTCCGGTCTTTATTGGTTCTTAATGAACCTTGTATTGGTGCGGATGGCGGGACTTGAACCCGCACGCTGTTAAGCACCACCCCCTCAAGATGGCGTGTCTACCAATTCCACCACATCCGCAAATTTGTGTAGCGAGCTTTCCTTAGTCTGGAACGTCGCTGTCTGATTTGCCTTCATCAGGCGCTGGAACATCGCTGTTCACTGACTCAGCACTTGCAGGAACATCTGCAGGAATCTGTTGTTCAACCGGTGTAGATAAGTCGTTCCACTCGTCAGTTGCTTTAACGCGGTTCGCAGTTAGGTTACCTAGCACTAAGCTGATACCAAAGAATGCGATTGCTAACCAGGTCGTCGCTCGAGTCATGAAGTTACCAGAACCACTTGAACCGAAAATAGTCGCTGAAGACCCAGCACCAAAAGACGCGCCCATGTCAGCACCTTTACCTTGTTGGATTAACACTAATCCAATTAGGCAAATTGCAACAATCAAGTAAATGACAATTAAAATTTCGTACAACATATTATTGAGTTCCTTTTGCAGCCAAACAAATCACACTAAATTCGTCGACTTTCAAGCTTGCACCACCAATAAGACCACCGTCAATGTCGGCTTGTGCAAATAATTCTTCACAGTTTTTCGCGTTAACACTGCCACCGTATAGTATGGAAGTTTTCGCAGCGATTTTCTCATCGCTTTTGGCCAAGAAGCTACGGATAAACTCGTGAGTTTCCTGTGCCATTGCTGGTGATGCTGTTTTACCTGTACCAATCGCCCAAACTGGTTCATAGGCAATAACGATGTGGCTAAATCTTTCGATACCGACTTCGTCAATTACGGGTTGCAGTTGAGATGCCAAAACAGTTTCCGTTTGTACAGCTGCCCTTTCTGCTTCGCTTTCACCAACACATAAAATAGGTATTAAACCTGCGTCTAGCGCCGCTTTTACTTTGTGTGCGACTTGCGTGCTCGTTTCATTGAAAATAGCACGGCGTTCAGAGTGACCTAAAATCACATATTGAACTTTACAGGCTTGCAACATGCTTGTTGATACTTCACCTGTGTATGCGCCTTTTTCAAACTCACTTACATTTTGAGCGCCAACACTTACGTGTTCAGACATATTTTCATGCTCAAATGCATCGCTTAACGCAGTTAAAAACGGAGTACTCGGACAAACAACTACAGTAACATCATTTGCTAATTTCAGCGAGGCTAAACCTTGACTCATTTCAGTAACTAAACCGAAGCTGCCATTCATTTTCCAGTTCGCTGCAACAATTGATTGTCTTTTCATGTCGAGTTCCCAATTTAAAGCGGCGAGATATTAACTAACCTGCCGCAAAGTTACAAGTATTTCGCAAAAGATCTTGATCGTTTGCTGATTATTCAACCGACTTGTACTACAAGTCGGCTATCCGTTCACAAATTAGCAGGCCTGCTTAACCGCGTCTGCTATTTCATTTGCATATGCGGTAACGGCATCAAGACCTGGCCCTTCAACCATAACGCGAATAAGCGGCTCTGTGCCAGACTTACGCAGTAACACTCGGCCTTTACCTGCAAGCTTTTCGTTTACGCTGTGAACAGCCGATACGACACTGTCAGCAACGATAGGGTCGCTATCGCCACTAAAGCGCACGTTAACCAAAATCTGAGGTAGCTTACTCATACCTTCACGAAGTGCTAACAATGACTTGTCTGAACGACACATAGCTGTTAATACATTCAACGCAGCGATAATACCATCGCCTGTCGATGTATGATTAAGGTTAATAATATGACCTGAATTCTCAGCCCCTAAATACCAAGCATTTTGCTGAAGCATTTCCATTACGTAGCGGTCGCCTACTTTCGAACGAGCAAACGGCACGCCCATGTCAGCTAGCGCAAGCTCAAGCCCCATGTTGCTCATCAAAGTACCTACTACACCACCACGCAATGTACCTGCTTCGCGATCAGAGTTAGCGATAACGTAAATAAGTTCATCACCATCTACAACGGTGCCCGTGTGATCGACCATCATGAGGCGGTCACCATCGCCATCTAGCGCAATACCAATGTCAGCTTTGTGTTCAGTTACAGCTGCTTGAATTTGCGCCATAGACGTTGCGCCACAGTTGTCATTGATGTTCGTGCCATTTGGTGTTGAACCAATAGTGATAACTTCTGCGCCTAGCTCTTTAAATACATTCGGTGCAATGTGGTAAGTCGCTCCATTTGCACAATCTACGACAATTTTAAGATGTGATAACGAGTACTGACTTGGGAAGTTACTCTTACAAAACTCGATATAACGGCCAGCAGCGTCGTCAATACGTTCTGCTTTACCAATTTTGTCTGACTCAACACACGTCATTTCTTTGTCGAGTTCTGCTTCTATAGCAAGCTCTACCTCATCAGGTAGCTTTTCACCGTTTTGTGAGAAGAACTTAATACCATTGTCGTAGTATGGATTATGAGACGCACTAATTACGATACCTGCTTGCGCACGGAATGTCTTAGTAAGATAAGCAATACCTGGTGTTGGCATTGGCCCTAAAAAGCCGATATTAACGCCAGCTGCCGAGAGCCCAGCCTCAAGCGCTGCCTCAAGCATATAACCTGAAATACGCGTATCTTTACCGATAAGTACTTTCTTCGTACCGCGAGTAGCAAGTACTTTGCCGGCTGCATAGCCTAGCTTCATCACAAAGTCAGGTGTAATTGGATATTGTCCTACCCTTCCTCGGACACCATCTGTGCCAAAATATTTTCTTTCTGACATTATTTTCCCCGTGCCAGTTCTGGCTGCTCAGCAGCCGCTAATACAGATAAAGCATCCACAGTTTCTTTGACATCATGGACACGAATAATTTTTGCACCTTGCTGAACACTATACAGCGCTGCAGCAAGGCTGCCAGCCAACCTATTCTCGACATCAGCATCAAGCAGGTTACCAATCATCGATTTGCGCGAGATACCCACTAGGATTGGTAACTCAAGATCTTTAAATGCCGACAATTGATTAAGTAATTGATAGTTTTGCATTAAAGTTTTACCAAAGCCAAAGCCTGGGTCAACTAAAAGTCGATGCTTTTCGATACCTTTTTCAGTGCACACTCTTATGCGTTCAGCGATAAAGTCGATAATATCGCTGGTGACATTATCGTATTGAGGATTTGCTTGCATGGTGCGTGGCATCCCCTGCATATGCATTAAACAAATGGGTAAGTCATTGGTAGTCATTACGTCAAGGCAACCATCATTTTGCAGCGCCCTTACGTCATTTATCATGCCTGCACCTGCGCTTGCCGCGGCGCTCATCACTTCTGACTTACTCGTATCGACTGAAATAACGGCATCGAAGCGTGCTTTAATCGTGTCTATAACTGGGATAACCCGTGATAGCTCTTCGTCTACCGACACTTCGGCAGCACCTGGCCTTGTAGACTCGCCACCGATATCAATGATCGTCGCACCGTCTTTCAACATTTGCTCTACTTGTATTAGCGCACTGTCGAATTGCTTAAACTTACCACCGTCTGAAAAAGAGTCTGGAGTGACATTTAAAATGCCCATAACTTGTGGTGTTGCCAACGATAAGACTTTATCGCCACATTTAAGTTGGTTCATTGTCATTTTTATTGTGTTTTAAAGTTGTTTTGCATTTTAAAGTTTATAGAGTCTTAGCGCTCTTAAAAAACAAGAGCCCCGATAATCGGGGCTCTAATCATACACTAATTTGATGCGAATCGCTTACTTCGCAGGAACGTCTGAAGGCTCATCTAAATCTGGCGTTTTAGGCTCAGGTTTTTCAGCTTTTGCTTCTTCTGTCACCTTGCTACCGCTTGTAGGTTTTGATGAATCAGAATCGTTGTGATCCGCTGGTGGACGAACTTCACGTCGAGCCATTAAGTCATCAATTTGGTTAGCATCGATTGTTTCGTAATGCATTAACGCATCTTTCATCGCGTGAAGAATATCCATGTTATCTTTTAGGATTTTTTCCGCGCGCTTGTAGTTGCGATCAACAAAGTCTTTAATTTCGTCATCGATTGCTTTAGCTGTATCATCAGACATATGCATAGATTTAGAAGACGTGCGACCTAAGAATACTTCACCTTCTTCTTCGGCAAACAACATTGGTCCCATCTTTTCAGAAAGACCCCACTGCGTCACCATCTTACGAGCTAAACCAGTGGCGCGTTCGATATCGTTAGAGGCGCCAGTCGACACTTTATCAGCGCCATAAATAATCTCTTCGGCAATTCGGCCACCATATAATGAAGAAATATTACTTTCTAAATGCTGCTTGCTATGGCTGAATCTGTCTTGCTCTGGCAAGTACATGGTCACACCAAGCGCTCGGCCACGCGGAATAATACTTACTTTGTATACAGGATCGTGCTCTGGCACTAAGCGACCGACGATAGCATGACCCGCTTCGTGGTAAGCAGTCATCTCTTTTTCTTCTTCGCTCATTACCATTGATTTGCGCTCTGCGCCCATCAAGATTTTGTCTTTAGCTTTCTCAAACTCTTCCATCGAAACTAGACGACGAGACCCACGTGCAGCAAATAGTGCAGCTTCGTTAACAAGGTTTGCTAAATCCGCACCTGAAAAACCTGGAGTACCACGCGCGATTACAGAAGCTTTAACGTCATCAGCTAAAGGCACTTTACGCATATGAACTTTCAAGATTTGCTCACGACCGCGAATATCTGGTAAACCAACCGTTACTTGACGGTCAAAACGACCAGGACGAAGTAATGCTGGATCTAGTACGTCCGGACGGTTAGTTGCAGCAATTACAATAACGCCTTCATTACCTTCAAAACCATCCATCTCTACAAGCATTTGGTTAAGTGTTTGCTCACGCTCATCGTGACCACCACCTAGGCCAGCGCCACGCTGACGACCTACGGCATCGATTTCATCGATAAAGATGATACAAGGCGCAGATTTCTTCGCTTGTTCGAACATGTCGCGAACACGTGATGCACCAACACCAACGAACATTTCAACAAAGTCTGAACCAGAAATTGAGAAGAAAGGTACTTTGGCTTCACCTGCAATCGCTTTCGCAAGTAACGTTTTACCTGTACCTGGCTGACCTACCATTAGGATACCCGATGGGATGCGGCCGCCTAGTTTTTGGAATTTTGTTGGGTCACGTAAGTAATCAACTAATTCTGCAACTTCTTCTTTTGCTTCGTCACAACCAGCAACATCTGCAAAAGTTGTCTTAATTTGATCTTCACTTAATAGGCGAGCTTTTGACTTACCAAAAGACATAGCGCCTTTACCGCCACCGCCTTGCATTTGACGCATGAAGAAAATCCATACACCAATAAGCAGTAACATTGGGAACCAAGAGATGAAAATAGAAGTAAGAATGCTAGGCTCTTCAGGTAGTTCACCTTTTGCACGAACGCCTTGCTTAACTAAGTCGTTAATCAGGTCACGGTCGTAACCACCTGGCACTACGGTAACGAATTGTTCACCGCTGCGCTTTGTACCTTCGATAACACCGTTGCGGTCTACCGTCGCTTCTCGGATTTGCCCCTGTCTTACATCCTGAATAAAACGGGTGTAATCCAATTGCTGATCATTACTGCCACTTGGAGAAAATGACTGGAATACAGACATTAACACAACAGCTATAACCAACCATAAAATAAGATTTTTTGCCATATCGCTCAACTTAACAACCTCTTGCTGTTTCTAATAATGGTGCGACCAAACTAATTACTAATTTACTACAATTTAAAGCCAGTAGCTACTAGATAAACTTCCCGAGAACGTGCACGTGACGACTCAGGTTTACGAGTTTTTACTACATTAAATACAGCTTTTACTTCCTTCATAAACTGATCAAATCCTTCACCTTGGAAAACTTTGACCACAAATGCGCCATTTTTTTTCAATACTTGATGACACATATCTAACGCTAACTCTACCAAGTACATGCTGCGGGCAGAATCCGCTGCGTCGTTACCGGTAAAGTTTGCTGCCATATCAGACATCACAACATCGATATTCTTACCATCAATGCGTTCCAGTAGCGCATCAAGTACAGCTTCTTCTCTGAAATCCCCTTGAAGAAAGTCTACGCCAGCAATGGGATCCATCGCAAGAATATCACACGCGACAACTTGTCCATTGTCCCCTACTTGCTTGACCGCATATTCAGACCAACCACCGGGAGCTGCTCCAAGATCTACGACTTGCATGCCGGGTTTGATCAATTTGTCTTTGTTATTGATCTCTTCAATTTTGAATACGGCTCTAGAGCGCAATCCTAATTTTTGCGCCTTCTTTACGTATTCATCATCAAAATGCTCATCTAGCCAACGTTTACTGCTGGCACTGTGCTTTTTTTTGCTCACTCAGCTAACCTTTAGATTAACTTTGGTTTTTATTTCATCACTAAAACCAAAGGGTAGACATAGTATTACAGACTAGATAAGGGTAAAATAGTCGAATTCAAGCTAACTTGTAACGAAAATTGTTAATGAGCCTAAATAAAAAACAACTTCTACATTTAAAAGCCCTTGCGCATGACCTTAAGCCTGTTGTGCTTTTAGGTAGCAATGGCCTAACCGAGGCGGTTGTTGCAGAGATTGACTTTGCACTTAACCACCACGAATTAATAAAAGTAAAAATCCCTACGGATAACCGTGAAACTAAAGCATTAATCGTTGAAGCGATTTGTCGTGAAACGAATGCCATTAAAGTACAGGTTATTGGTAAAACGTTAATCGCTTACCGTCAGTCGGAAGACAAAAAAATTCAATTGCCAAAAGGCTAGTCTTTTACCGCTAACGTCAGCATTAAGAAGATTAACGACCGTTTTATCAATTAAAAAGCCACCCTCAGGTGGCTTTTTTGTTAATGGACATTTATTTTCCGAGAGAACCAAAACCTACTGACAAGCATTATTACCATTAACTGATGTTAATGCTTGCAGCGTCGCTTCTGTTAGCAGCGGGTTTTCCAATTCAATAACTTTTCTTGCTTTGATGTTTGCCTGTTCAACCGCATTCTTGCTGTAAGGGTTATCATTAAAAAACTCGTCAAAACTGCCATCTTCAATCATTTTCGATAAGCCATAGTCTAAACGGCTGGCTAAACGTTCATCTTCACTATTTACGAAAAAAAGAAAGGTGCCGGATAAGAAATCAAAAGCTTCTGCTCTACAGCAAGTTTGGGATGAAATTTAACTTCAGCAAAGGCCTCATGAATTGCGCGAGGGAAATAGTCAAATCGGCCTTTTGCTAACATCTCATATAAACTGTTGTGAACTTCAGCCTTAAACAAATTAAAGCCATTAGCACTGAGTATTTCTGTATCTGGCCAATCAGCGCCTTGACAGGCATATAGCGTCTTAAGCTGCTCTGCATCTTTCACTAAGCTAAATTTGGCTTGTAGATCTTTCTCTATCAGGAATATTCGACAGCCCCCAAGTCCTTTAAATAAAGGAATTCTAATCGGCTGCAAATCTTGCTCACGTTCTTTTGATGTCATGGTCCAGAGAATGTTGATGACTTTCTTGTGCTTAATTAAAGTCACCATATTTGCTTGTGTTTTCCCCACCTTGACGCCTTTTAGTAGATATTCACCAAATTTATCTTGTGATTTATCTAACACTAACTTTAGGAGTTCAATGTAGTAAAGATCATACGGTAGAAGCTCTCTGCCATAGGTTGAATACTTTACGACATCCATCGCCGCAGCAGGCATGGCACATAAAAGTGCAGCAAAGACGACTGCTTAACGGTTGCAAGCTTTTAACAGAATCATAGCAAAATGAAGCCTCAATTAGGTCCGTCTATAAAGGAGCGATAGAAAACATGCGTGTCTTAATTACTAGTGCTAATAAACACAACTACACACAAACTACAAGAGAAATTAACGTACCTAGGAGCCACTTTTAGTAGGCGAAAAAAAAGCACTCTTCTCTGAGTGCCTTTTCAAAATCAGTGTGCGATTAAATATGATCGACTGAGATAATTTCGTATTCTACAAGGCCAGCAGGCGTCTTGATTTCAACTTCTGAGTCAACTTCTTTCCCAATTAAACCACGTGCAATTGGCGAATTTATTGATATACGGTTGTTTTTGATGTCGGCTTCGTCGTCACCTACGATTTGGTATGAAACTTCTTCGTCTGTCTCAATGTTTAATAAGCCAACAGTAACACCAAAAATAACTTTGCCGCTGTTTGGTATTTTAGTGACATCGATAATTTGCGCGTTGCTTAACTTGCCTTCAATGTCTTGAATGCGACCTTCACAGAAACCTTGCTGTTCACGTGCAGCGTGGTATTCGGCATTCTCTTTTAAATCGCCATGTTCACGCGCTTCGGCGATTGCTTCAACGATTTGAGGACGCTTAACGGTTTTTAACTCATTTAATTCAGCGCGCAATGCTTCTGCGCCTTGCATGGTCATCGGAAATTGGTTCATGCTTTTGATTCTTTCCTAATCTGCTTTTTTTTCTTACAAAAAGATAAAGGTGGCTATTAACCACCTTTATAAAATTACGGTATGCGATTAAGCATAACAAAACTGTCATGATTCGACAAAGTGAAGTTTTCACCTCGTCGAAAATCTACATTGTTTACTTACAGCGTTGATGTAACTCTTGAATTGACGTTACTTTGTTACGGTCATCTGCTGCATGCGCCTGACAAGCAGCAAACGCAGCATTTAGCGTTGTTGTATAAGGAACTTTGTAACGTAATGCGCCACCACGAAGTACCTTAGAGTCTTCAATCGCTTTACGACCTTCAGTCGTATTGATGATATAGCTGTACTCACTGTTCTTGATACGGTCAAGAATGTGTGGACGACCCTCGTGTACTTTGTTCACTAAGCGACAAGGTACACCAGCTTCACCAAGTACAACTGCTGTGCCGTGCGTTGCATCTAATTCGTAACCAAGTTCAACCATTTGCTTACCAAGCTCAACAACACGTTCTTTATCGCTGTTGCGAACAGAGATTAGTGCGCGGCCAGACTTAGGTACCACAACACCTGCGCCTAAGTTTGCTTTAACGTAAGCTTCTTCGAATGTTTCACCAACCCCCATAACTTCACCTGTAGAGCGCATCTCTGGGCCAACAAGCGGGTCAGAACCGTGGAACTTGTTAAATGGAATGACAACTTCTTTTACAGAGAAGAACGGTGGAATTGTTTCCTTCGTAATACCTTGCTCTGTTAAAGACTTACCAGACATTACACGAGCAGCTACTTTAGCTAATGGTACAGATGTCGCCTTTGATACAAATGGTACAGTACGAGCGGCACGTGGGTTAACTTCGATTAAGTAAACCTTACCGTCTTTAACTGCCATTTGCGTGTTCATTAGACCGATAACACCAAGTTCAAACGCTAGGTTTTTCACTTGTTCACGCATTACGTCCTGTACTTCTTGGCTTAAGCTGTATGCAGGTAGTGAACATGCTGAGTCACCTGAGTGAACACCTGCTTGTTCAATGTGCTGCATGATACCGCCGATAACAACGTTTTCGCCGTCACAAATCGCATCAATATCTACTTCAACCGCGTCATCTAAGAAGTGGTCAAGCAATACTGGAGAGTCGTTTGAAACACTTACGGCTTCATTCATGTAGCGACGTAAGTCGTCTTCATCGTATACGATTTCCATCGCACGACCACCAAGTACGTAAGAAGGACGAACAACTAATGGGAAACCAATGTTTTTCGCTTCTGCTACCGCTTCTTCTAATGAAGTTACTGTTGCATTTTCTGGCTGAAGTAAACCTAAACGGTCAACCGCCTGTTGGAAACGCTCACGGTCTTCTGCACGGTCAATCGCATCTGGAGATGTACCGATAATTGGCACGCCAGCCGCTTCAAGTGCACGAGCAAGTTTAAGTGGTGTTTGACCACCGTACTGGACAATAACGCCTTTTGGTTTTTCAACGTTAACAATTTCTAGTACGTCTTCAAAGGTGATTGGCTCGAAGTATAAACGGTCTGATGTATCGTAATCGGTTGATACAGTCTCAGGGTTACAGTTAACCATGATTGTTTCGTAACCGTCTTCACGCATTGCTAATGCCGCGTGTACACAACAGTAGTCAAACTCAATACCTTGACCGATACGGTTTGGGCCACCGCCGATAATCATGATTTTTTCGTTGTCAGACGGCTGCGCTTCACACTCTTCATCGTATGTTGAGTACATGTAAGCCGTGTCTGAGCTGAATTCTGCTGCACACGTATCTACGCGCTTGTATACAGGGCGAATGTCTGCTGCTTGACGTTTCTTGCGAATTTCAGATTCATTAACACCAATAACATCAGCTAAGCGTTGGTCAGAGAAACCTTTGCGCTTTAAGCGACGAAGTACAGCAGCATCTAAGCCAGCCATACCGCTTTCTGCTAATGCATTTTCTTCATTAACAATGTCTTCAATTTGAACGAGGAACCAGCGGTCAATCTTAGTCGCATTGAATACATCTTCAACTGACATACCTAAACGGAATGCATCGGCGACATACCAAATACGGTCTGAGCCAGCTTCTTGTAGCTCGTGCATAATTTCAGAGCGAGCTTCTGGATCATTTACATCAACTTTAGGGTCGAAGCCACTCGCACCTACTTCTAACCCGCGTAATGCTTTTTGCATTGACTCTTGTTGATTGCGACCAATCGCCATTACCTCACCTACCGACTTCATTTGCGTCGTTAAGCGATCTTCAGAGCCAGCGAATTTTTCGAAGTTGAAACGTGGAATCTTAGTAACAACGTAGTCGATAGTCGGTTCGAATGATGCTGGAGTTGCGCCACCAGTAATATCGTTTTGTAATTCGTCTAATGTGAAGCCAACGGCTAGTTTCGCTGCAACTTTAGCAATTGGGAAACCAGTTGCTTTAGACGCTAGTGCCGATGAACGAGATACACGTGGGTTCATCTCGATAATAACCATACGGCCGTCTTTCGGGTTCACACCAAACTGTACGTTTGAACCCCCCGTTTCAACACCAATCTCGCGCAATACCGCTAGAGATGCGTTGCGCATTAACTGGTACTCTTTGTCCGTTAACGTTTGCGCTGGTGCAACAGTAATTGAGTCACCGGTGTGGATGCCCATGGGGTCAAAGTTTTCAATTGAACAGATAATGATACAGTTGTCGTTCTTGTCGCGAACCACTTCCATTTCATATTCTTTCCAACCGATTAGTGATTCATCGATTAACAGTTCATTTGTCGGTGATAGGTCTAAACCACGTGTACAAATTGTCTCGAACTCTTCTTGGTTGTATGCGATACCGCCACCTGTGCCACCCATGGTGAACGATGGACGAATGATGCAAGGGAAACCAATGCGTTTAGCTGTCTCTTTCGCTTCTTCCATTGAGTGAACAATTTCAGCACGCGGACATTCTAAACCAATGTTCTTCATTGCTTGGTCGAAACGTTCACGGTTCTCAGCTTTGTCGATAGCGTCAGCTGTTGCACCAATCATTTCAACGTCGAATTCTGCAAGTACACCGTTTGATTCTAACTCTAGTGCACAGTTAAGCGCTGTTTGACCACCCATTGTTGGAAGGATCGCATCTGGGCGTTCTTTCTCAATAATTTTACGTACAACTTCCCAATGAATTGGCTCGATGTAAGTCGAGTCAGCCATTTCAGGGTCAGTCATGATTGTCGCAGGGTTAGAGTTAACAAGAATTACGCGGTAACCTTCTTCGCGCAACGCTTTACAAGCTTGAGCACCTGAGTAGTCAAACTCACATGCTTGACCAATAACAATAGGACCTGCACCTAAGATTAGAATACTTTTTATGTCAGTACGTTTTGGCATAGTGTGTTAATCTCCCAACCTTATTTAGATGCTTTAATTAATTCGATGAAGTGGTCAAATAATGGTGCTGCGTCATGTGGACCTGGGCTCGCCTCTGGGTGACCTTGGAAACTGAATGCAGGCTTGTCTGTGCGGTGAATACCTTGCAGTGAACCGTCAAATAGTGACTTGTGCGTCACTTTTAGGTTCTCAGGCATATTGTCTTCATCAACCGCGAAACCGTGGTTTTGTGAAGTAATCATTACAACGTCACGGTCGTAATCTTTCACCGGGTGGTTGGCACCGTGATGGCCAAACTTCATTTTGATTGTCTTAGCACCACTTGCTAAACCAAGTAATTGGTGACCTAAACAAATACCAAAGATAGGTAAGTCTTTCTCTAAAAACGTTTTGATTGCCGCGATAGCATAATCACATGGCTCAGGGTCACCAGGTCCATTTGAAAGGAAAATACCGTCAGGGTTCATCGCTAAAACATCTTCTGCTGGTGTTTGAGCAGGTACAACAGTTAATTTACAACCACGGTCTACTAACATACGTAAAATGTTGCGCTTGGCACCAAAATCGTATGCAACCACGTGAAAATCGAAGTTTTCTGGAGAAACATGACCTTTACCCAGCTGCCAGCTGCCATCTGTCCACTGGTATTGTTCTTTTGTTGAAACAACTTTTGCCAAGTCCATTCCTTTTAGACCTGGGAAACCTTTAGCTTCAGCTAAAGCCTTAGCTTCATCAATGTTGTCACCGGCAATAATACAGCCATTTTGTGCACCTTTTTCACGTAAAATACGTGTTAATTTGCGCGTATCAATATCAGCAATACCTAAAATGTTGTTACGCTTTAGGTAGTCGCTCAAATTTTCTTCGTTTCTAAAATTACTAGCTAACAGTGGTAAGTCGCGAATCACTAGACCTTTAGCCCAAATGGCGTCTGACTCTTCATCTTCTGAGTTAGTACCAGTGTTGCCAATATGAGGATAGGTGAGGGTAATAATTTGTTCTGCGTAGGAAGGATCAGTGAGGATTTCTTGGTAGCCAGTCATGGAAGTGTTGAATACCACTTCACCGACAGCTAATCCCTCTGCACCAATGGCGGTGCCGTTAAGTATAGTGCCGTCTTCTAGCACCAAAATGGCAGATTTAGTCAATTTAGCCTCCGAAAAGAAGAAAGTAAACTCAATAATATCTAACTTATTTTTGTTGATTTATTAAGCGCGAAAATTGTTCAATAATCCGTCTTTTGGCTTGCATAAAGCAAATTTTTGACAAATTCCGCGCATTCTACGCTCAAACGTTCGTTTCGTCCAGTGAAAACTATAAAAAACACCTTTTTATTTATGATTTGTAGTTAAAGCGCCAAAAACAACAGTTATCTAATTTTTGTGTTCAGCGCATCACGTTCAAGCGGCTTGTTTAATGCGGCTTATAATGGATTACTTCAAGCCAAGTACATCTTGCATGTCGAAATAACCATTTTCAGCTTCAGCAAGCCAAAGCGCAGCGCGCATAGCACCAAGCGCAAAGGTCATTCGAGATGACGCCTTATGGGTTATCTCCAAACGCTCGCCTAGGTCTGCAAAGAATGCTGTGTGCTCACCAACAATATCGCCAGCTCTTACGGTCGCAAAACCAATAGTTTCTGGATCACGCTCTTCAGTAATACCTTCGCGTCCATAAACAGCACATTTAGCAAGGTCTCTACCTAGCGTATCGGCAATGACTTGTCCCATTTTCATTGCGGTACCTGAAGGTGCATCTTTCTTAAATCTGTGATGCGCTTCAAAAATTTCTATATCAGTATAGTCGCCAATTGCTTTTGCGGTAATTTCTAGGAGCTTAAACAATAAATTTACCCCTACGCTGGTATTTGGCGCGAGCAAAATAGGCATATCAGTGCCTGCGGCATCAATAATGGCAACTTCTTCATCACTAAAGCCAGTTGTACCAATAACTAAGGCTTTTTGACGTATTTGGCACCATTTGATGTTCTCTAACGTTGACTCAATCGAGGTAAAGTCAATTAGCACATCAGCATGTTCCACTGAATCCAATGTTGTTGTAGTGTTCAAACCGATTTTGCCGATGCCTGCAAGTTCACCTAAGTCGAGATCAGCAAACGATGACGACTCTCGCACTATGCCGCCTACAAGTTCAATCTGTTCATGTTCTACGGCTGCTTTTATTAAATTTCGCCCCATGCGCCCGTTACAGCCTAAAATCGCAACCTTAGTGGTCATATTGATGATTCCTCTTGAAAAATTGACATCGAGTGAGTAAATGAAGGCGATTGCCCAATGTCGTGTGAAATAACACTAATTATTCTATATGCCTGATTCTGATAACTTAAATGATAAATTGCTGCAAATTCGGTAAAAAGGTTATTAGCGTCATCGAAGAACTGCCAATCAAGATGTGCAAGGTAAATATTGTCGTCTACTTGCTCAAAGCTCGCATTGCTTGCTTTGAATCCTGAAATATTATTGCTGCGCAGCATAGAAAAGATCTGCGTAAACTCGCATTCAAAGTCTTCTTCTGACTTAATCACTAGTACTTTTTCTGGCGTACTTAAAATACAAGGTAATTGATAACATTGGCGAGTAGCAGCAATATCATATTGAGCAAAGGCTTGGATATATCGCTGGTAAAGTAGTGAGAGTTCTTGTTCTTTTTCGTTCATTTCTTTTCACAATGCCGCTTTATGTACTGTTCGTCTTGACGGCCATCATCATATTCAATCAAGGGTTACTGTGATACCTACTAAAACCCAATAGCTTCTGTGTATTGACACCTACCGAACTTCCTCGGCTAGAACACTCATGCTGTCATATACATCGTTGCTCTATGATGTTCTGATGCCCAGTAGCTTACAAGTAGCGAGACATACCGTATTTAGCGTACATAAAAAAGCCGGGCTAGCCCGGCTCTTTCATTATAAGATGTCTAATAGTTCAACATCGAATACTAACGCTGAGTAAGGTGGGATTGTACCTTGTGAGCCACGCTCACCATACGCTAGGTTGTATGGAATGTATAAACGCCATTTAGCGCCAACGCTCATTAACTGTAAAGCTTCAGTCCAACCAGCGATAACGCCACCTACAGGGAATTCAGCAGGTTGGCCACGGTCATAAGAGCTATCGAATACGTCACCGTTGATGAACGTACCGTGGTAGTGTGTGCGAACTGTGCTAGCTGCAGTTGGTTTTTCACCTTCTGCATCAGTGATGATTTCGTACTGAAGACCTGATTCAAGTACAGTCACTTCTTCACGCTCAGCGTTCTTCGCTAAGAACTCTTCACCTTCAGCGGCTTTAACTTTAGCAGCTGCTTGCTCTTCTTCTTGTAGCTTCTTAGAAACTACTGCGAATGCTTGGTTCAAGTCTTCATCGCTAACTTGGCTTGCTGCGCCAGCTAAAGCGTCAGCTAGACCTGCTTGTACTGCATTAACGTCAAACTCTTTGAAAGGGTTGTTACGTAATTGGTCACCTAATTGGCGACCTACACCGTAGCTTACACGTTGTTCAATTGATTCAAATTTATTATCAGACATTTGCCTTCTTCGCATTTATGTTCAACTAAAATTGGCGGCAAGAATAGCACAAGCACAGCTTAGAAAGTAGCCCTATTACTTCTACAGATAGAAATAACCCAAGCGTTTATTTAATCGACTCAGTCACACTTTAGCCTGTCGCATTGCCCCTTCATCAAAATAAACTTCTAGCCATCTAAACATCCAGATTGACTCTTTAGTATTAACTCTTATAATCGCTCGCTCAGCATTAGGACTTTTTCGCTGCCAGTGATATAAAAAAGGCATAAGAAAAATAACATGAGATAAATAATGACCGAAATTTCTGTAAATTCTGGCAACAAGAGTTTAGTTAGCCTCCTACCCTTTGGTATTTTTCTGGCCTTGTTTTTGGGCACGGGGATTTATTTAACCTTACAAGGCGTTGACTACGCGTTTTATCAATTACCAGGCAGTGTCGCGATTATTCCAGCAATTATCGTTGCAATATGGATGGGTAAAGGAGCCATTGCTACCAAAGTAAATGATTTTATTGAAGGTGCAGGACACAACAATATCATCACCATGGGGATGATTTATTTGTTAGCTGGTGCTTTTGCGATGGTTGCTAAAGCGACAGGAAGTGTTGATGCCAGCGTGCAACTCGGCCTTGCTATATTCCCAGACTATTTAATTATTCCTGGTCTATTTTTAGTTGCCGCCTTTTTATCAACTGCGATGGGGACTTCAGTAGGTACTATTGCCGCAATTGCGCCTATTGCTGCGGGCTTTATCGATACAGCTGGCTTAAATCCGGCATTGGTAGCAGGCAGTATTTTATCAGGTGCAATCTTTGGTGATAACTTGTCGATCATTTCTGACACAACAATAGCCTCAACGCGCAGCCAAGGCGCGCACATGAAAGATAAGTTTCGCGTAAACTTTAAATTTGCCTTGCCAGCAGCGTTAGTCTCACTGGTCATTTTCAGCATTCTTGGTGGCAATGCTGACTATCAAAGCACAGAGCCTGTCGACGTTTTTGGACTCATTCCTTACATTGTTATCTTAGTGTTAGCACTTATCGGCGTTAATGTGTTTGTGGTGCTATTGATTGGAATATTACTCGCAGCAGGCGTTGGCGTGATGACCAATGGTTATCAAATTTCTGCGCTTGCAAAAGATATTAATGCTGGCTTTGCGAATGTGCAGGATGTGTTTATTCTTGCCTTATTTATTGGCGGACTAAGTGAACTCGTGCGTAAGCAAGGCGGATTAGACGCATTGACCGACAAGTTAAAATCTTTAGCAGGCAAGCTAAGCCCAAACAACCCGAAACGAGCAGCAGGGCTTGGTATCGCCAGCCTTGCTTTCAGTGCTAACTTTTTTACCGCAAACAATACAGTTTCGATCATTATTACGGGTGAAACAGCTAAAGAACTTGCAGAAGATGGAAAAATAACGCCAGCTGAATCAGCAAGTTTGTTAGATATTTTCGCGTGTATTAACCAAGGCTTATTACCCTATGGTGCACAAGCATTATTGCTAGGAGCAACCATTGGTATCTCGCCAATAGAGTTAATCGCTTATGCGTTTTATCCGATGATTCTATTCTTTGCAGCCCTTATCGCATTTTGGCGATTAACCAAGCAATAAAAAATAAGTAAGTTTTATTCCTTGCTTTCAAAAACGGCTGTCAAAAAGGCGGAGAACTATTCCGCGCCTTTTTCATTTTTAATGGTTGGTGTTTTCTTAAAGAAAAAGCACATCTGGTTTATTGATTGTACCTATCGCTTCGGCGTCTAATGCAGCTTTACGTTCTTCCTCATTAAGGATACCGACGAAAGGCGTTGTTCGCCTTAGACGTCTCATTTGATGAGAGTCCTCTAAAATGCCTCGACGAAAAGCCTCTTTATCATCATAAAGCTCTAAAATAGATGTCCACGTAATGTAAGCACCGTAACGTATGGTGCCCTCTTCTCTTTTATGGTCTAAGCGTGATTGCACTTGCGCAACTAACTCAGGGTTAGCAATCAGCTTATCCACTATCGCCACGTGAATTGCGCTGATTTGTCGATCAATATAGTCATCTTTAATGCCGCGCTTTTTAATTTGATAACTACGGTTTTTATTGCGGCGTTGATTTGAATACATGTAGTTTTATTTTTCTCACTAATGAAAATCTCGGGAATAGCTATTAAGACCATCAAGTGTGTCTGTAATGTCTTGAAGGCGCCCAGCAATCACATGGATTACATCGCCTTCTCGTTCCACAATACCTGTAACCTTTAAGACCTTACTAGCAAGAAAAGCCTGTTTCTGAGCCCGTGCAGTTGCAACCCACACCACAACATTAATATTACCCGTATCATCTTCTAGAGTCACAAAGGTGACGCCTGCTGCAGTACCTGGGCTTTGCCTACCAATTACGACACCGGCTACTGTTACCGTTTGTTTATGTCGAATTGCTTTTAATGCTTTAGCAGTAGTCACTCGCGACATTTGCCCCGCTTCTCGTAACAACTGTATTGGGTGTTTATGCAAACTTAATCCTGTCGCTGCATAATCCTCTATTAGATCTTGATATTCACTCGGTACAATTTGGTAAGCACAAGGCGACTCTGCAACATTTGATAAATTGGCTTGGTCATTACTGTGCTTAGTATTTGCGAATTTTGCGTTTACGCGCTTAGCATTTGCACTTTTAGCACTTACATTGACTGTTAAGTTATTACGAGCTGAGCTACCAATCGGCTCATTGGCAAGCTCACTTGAGGCTGGGGTAGTTGAAACAGTGTCGCTTGAAGCCGCTTCATTTACTAAAGCATCAGTAAATAAAGGCAACTGATAATCTTGATCAAGTAAATGCCAACGAGCAGCATAACGGTTACTACTTAACTGTTGAAAACAGTTAGCACTGGCTAACGCCTGATATTGATCTTTACGTAAGTGCAATTGCTGAATTTGCGCGAAATTCTTGAAGCCGTCTGAGGGTCGTTTGGCTATCACCTGTTCTGCGCCCTCTTTGTTAAATCCCTTCACCAAACGAAAGCCTAGCTGCAATATGAGCTGTCCTTCAAGTTCCACTAAATGATGATGCCACAACGACTGATTAATGCAGACAGGACTCACGAGGATATCATGTCGCTTAGCATCTTGAATAAGCTGCGAAGCTGAATAAAAGCCCATAGGTAAGCTATTAAGCAAACTACAATAGAATACCGCAGGATAATGGTACTTTAACCAAGCAGAGACATAAGCCAACACCGCAAAGCTAGCTGAATGTGATTCAGGAAAACCATATTCCCCGAAACCACAAATTTGCTGAAAGATTTGCTCAGCGTAATCTGGCTGATAGCCCCGCGCGAGCATGCCATGTATTAGCTTATCTTTAAACTTATTAAGTTCACCTGTTTTCTTCCACTTACCCATGGCACGGCGAAGTTGGTCTGCTTCACCACCAGTAAAGCCAGCAGCAACCATTGCAAGCTTAATTACTTGTTCTTGGAAAATAGGGACGCCCATAGTACGTGATAATACCGACTTTAATGCCTCAGACGGATATTCAATGGGTTCATCGCCATTTCTACGCTTAAGATAAGGATGCACCATCCCCCCTTGAATAGGCCCAGGGCGAACAATGGCAATTTGCACAACTAAGTCGTAATAGCAGTTAGGTTTTAGCCTAGGCAGCATACTCATTTGCGCGCGTGATTCAATTTGGAAAACACCTACGGTGTCAGCTTGCTGCACCATATGGTACACACCAGCATCGTCAGGTAGGCGAGTGATATCTGCAATCGATAAGGGGCGCTGATAATGCTTTGTCACCAAAGCGAAAGCCTTTCGAATAGCCGTTAGCATACCCAGCGCAAGAATATCGACTTTCAATAAAGATAATGTATTTAGGTCATCTTTGTCCCACTGTACAACTGTGCGATCTGCCATGGCGGCATTTTCAACAGGCACTAATTCATAAAGCGGTCCACGAGATATAACAAAACCACCGACATGTTGAGACAAGTGACGCGGAAACCCTTTTATTTGTTCCACTAAGCGAGTAAAAAGCTGCCCTTGGCGGCTATTGGCATCTAACCCTAGTTCACTGAGTTGCGTAAACCAAGCCTGTGAGCGATCTCGCCGATTAATATTTTTGATGAAAAAGTCCAGTTGTGTTTCATCAATTGCCAGCGCCTTACCAACATCGCGAATAGCACTCTTTAATCGGTAAGTGATTACTGTCGCGGCAATTGCAGTGCGCTCTCTACCGTATTTTTGATAGACATACTGAAAGACTTCTTCACGTCGTTCGTGCTCGAAATCAACATCAATGTCGGGAGGCTCTTTCCTCTCTTGCGAAATAAATCGTTCAAACAAAACAGAGATTTGCCTCGGATCAACAGACGTAATTTCAAGGCAATAGCACACCACAGAGTTAGCTGCTGAGCCTCGCCCTTGATAGAGAATTTCACGGCTTTTAGCAAACTGAATAATATCGTAGATGGTAATAAAAAAGTGCTCGTAGCCAAGCTCCGTGATTAAGGTAAGTTCTTTGGCGATTGTGTCAGCAATGTCCTCTGGTACACCCTCAGGAAACCTAATTTTTTGTCCCTTATCCACTAATTCCCGCAAGTAGTCTGCTGCGCTTATTCCCTGCGGAATAAGCTCAGAAGGATATTCATATTGCAATTCAGATAGTTCAAAATGACAAAGTCCTGCGAGCAAACAAGTATTGAGTAATTCTTCTGGTTCAAAGAGCTTATTAAGCTTGGCAATTGACCGTAAATTGCGCTCGCCATTGCTCAGCTTATTCAAACCCAGCTGTTCGATAGCAACATTATGTTTAACTGCAGTTAATGTGTGTTGCAGGGGTAATCGAGACTTACTGTGCATCAAAGCTAAGCTAGTCGCTACTCGAGGAATCTTGTACTTGCTTGCCAGCGTTCGACAATATTCAAGATAACGGTGCTCCCCATTGGTTAGCTGACGACTTATGGCTAAATACAAACGATAGCCAAAATGACGTTTTAGCCAAGGTGCCCAGAAATCATCAGCTACCTGCTGATGACTCGGCACCCAAATAGCGTAACAGTGCTTAACCGACTTTAAATCCCACTCATGTAGCTGGTATTGCCCTTTTTCTGCTCGCCGACGGCTATTGGTGATAATGCGGCAAAGCTCAGCATAGGCTTGTCGATTAGGACACAATAACACTAGCTTTAGATGTAATTCTTCAGCTAACGTTAGCCGGAACATCGAGCCAATAATCAGCTTGATATTGAGTTGCTCTGTTTCTATGTGGCTATAGGCTCTTACTACGCCTGCAATAGAGCACTCATCAGTGATTGCGATTGCCTGATACCCATGTGCTGCCGCTTGTGTCACTAGCTCTTCAGGGTGCGACGCCCCTTCAAGGAAAGAGAAGTTACTTTGGCAAATAAGCTCTGAAAATGCTGTCATTAACTTTGCCTAATTGAGTAAACCGTTAGCCGAAATAGCCATGTAAAAACCAGCGTGATTCATGATCTCGATAAACCCAACACCATTGTTTTTGCTCGTTATAAGCAACAAAGTAATCTCGTACGACAGTTTGCTGCCACCAACCAGTTTCTATCCGCTCAGGACCATGAATAATACTAACCCTTTCAGTTAATGGTTCTGGCGTAACTAACAGATAACTTGGTCTCAAAATCGGCGAATGGTTAAGAAAATATTTATCTTGAGGCTTGTTGTCAGATTTATCCTGAAGGCTATTTTGAGACTTATTTCTAGTCATATGTTCAGGAAAATGCTGAAAAGCTGCACACTGTGTTTTCAGTACGTTTCGTTTGTTTGCCTCATTATCAGCTCGCCAAACACTTATCATTTGATTAGCAAGCTCAGGTTGATGTTCAGCATTAATGTTGAGCTTTTGAACATGTTCCTGCCCAAGCTTAGCTTGCAACAAACTGACTAACGTTAGTAGGTTCAGGCGAGGTACATTGGCAGCAAATAAATCTGGTGTCATACTCGTTTTTAACGCTAGCTGAGTGCAGTCGAGTGCGATTGCCACCACTGGCTGAGTAAAGCGAATTTTTGCCAACTGTAAAGCGATAAGTTGGTGCCATTGCGCTGCGCTATCACACGGCTCTGCGCTGTGTATTTCCCAACGAATATCACCACCATCACGATAGTAGCAAGTTAAGGTCAACATATGGCTCGCATAGCTTCGCACTAATAAAAAGTGTGCGAGCTTATCTAGTACAAGCGCTACAGGCTTCAGTAACACTTCGACTCTCGAAATCTCATAAAGGAGCTCTAAATGATAGTAAAAATGGGGCTTAGGCTGATAAAACTTGATATTCATCAGTTTTTTGCCCATCAGCCTTAAGTAATCGTGTAAAAAACTTTGTGAAAAGCGTTTAGATAAATCAGCAATAGACAGTTGCTGTAATTGTGAAAGATGTTCAATACCTAAGCGAGCCAACTGCTGTTGCTCTATGGTTTGCTTAAAAATATGAGTAACGGGCAGTTTAGCTAGTGCTTTGTCGATACTATTTTTGTCTTCTTCAAAACAGTCGAACTTTGACTCTGCTAATACTTTAGCGGCTTTTGGGCTGTATGCGCTCGCGTAATGATAACGTACCGCTAAACCGCCTAATAGCTGATGCAGTTTAGCCGCTAATGGTGCCATACCGTGATAAAGACGTAGCATATTACCAAAACGCAAATAAAGTCCTGTCGCTCCGTCACAAGCAATATCTGCCACATTGTCATATAAATGTTCAACGATCCTCGAGAGCTCTTGTTGCTCGAGTCTTTTATCGTAAGGAATAACGTGTAGCTCATTACACAAGGCTGCTGCGGTTGCGAGCCCCATCATCAAACTAACACCCTGCTGTTCAGCCGCAGGGTTAAGTTGGATAACTTGGTGATGTTGGGTGTCAATGATGGCAATCGGCTTACTGTTGGCCTTTTGACCATTACCACTATGACCGTCGTTGCCATCACTATTACAACCATCGGCGCTTAATTTACCATTTAGCTTAGTAAGTAAATCGAGCTGTAACTGTGGAAAATATAAATACCCCCAGAGCATAAACTAGGCTCGACGTTTAAACTCGATAAACGGCACAACATTGCTGGTACGATGAACAGCTATTCTTTCAGCATCAGTGCTCGCGATATTGTCTTCGATAGCAAATTCAGGCCAAAACTCTGTCATATCGACGCTAAACTGAGCCACAGGTGCACCAGCCTTACGCTTATCAATACTGACATTAATGCCAATAGTAGTCGGAGCAAGCGATAGCGTTAACGTGACAGGTAAACTAACGGTATTAGGCTGAAGGCTACGCATAATGAATAAGGAAGCCTCACCTTGCTCACAAGCTAGATTTAAGCGCCTGATTTGATGAATCTCAAACTGCTGATGCCACAATACCACGCTGGCACAACTACCACTCTTTAAACATTGTTCAGCACACCAAAGTGCATCATCGCCATCGGCACTGAGTACTACGACTTGCTTAATATCAACACCCGCACTCGCTAAACTTTCGGCACTCATTAATGACGGTGGCGCAATGAAGACAACAGCCGCCTTAGATGATGCACAAGCTAAATACGGCAACAACAACCTTAATTCACCAATACCCATCATGGTGCGAACGTCAATAACACCTTTAGCTGGTAAACCACCTCCGAGTGCGGAGTCTAATGCCTGGTAGCCAGAAGTTAAGTAATCAGTCGTCGCAGCAAACTGATTACCTTGCCAAACTAACGCTTTATTTTTCAACTGTTCGATCACTTGCGTCATTTCACACCACCATACCTACGCAAAACACTGTATATCCAAACAGTATAATATAAGAATTCAGATGGTCCAAAGATCATTTTTTGATAAAAAGATCGTTTCTTCCGCAAATAAACATATAAATACAGGAAAAAGTATTACTGAAATGCAGCTCGAAATAGAGATGAAAAGCTTATACCAGTTGAATTAAATATTTGATCATTCAGCGAGAATTAAAAGGCTTATAGACACTGGTTTTGTGCTCCTGCAAAACCTTAGCGCCTACATCCATGTAGGCGTGGCGTTGATTGCAGAGAATGGTCACTCTCGACAACTGCGTCCTGCGTTGTCCTAATTCACCACATCCATGTGGTTCCATTGTCAAAATCAATAACGCAGCATATAAGCCTTTTTAACTCGCCCTCTGGGAGCTTGCCAGGAAAGTGATAATTTCACAAATTTCCTTGTTGGAGAGTGACTACAACAGCATAAATTTGCTTTATTCTAACTTCCCTGACATAGCTCTGAAGTGGCTAAATATTTATTTCAATTAGTATTATTTAGGGCGGAGCATAGCCATAAAAAAAGGCACCAAAGCGCCCTTTAATGAGTTACGACCAGAATATGCATTAGCGTTTAATTAAAAACAACCGCTCAGTAAGCTTTGATACTGGTAAAGCTCTCGACGCAAATTGGTCGCCTTGTAGGTCTCGCACAGCTACTTCAGTTACATCAAAATCACTAAATAACTGGTGAACAAGATCTGCTGAAATAGTAAATGGCGGTCCTTCTAATTCCCCTGCTGGGTATTCTAAATTGATAAGCACAAGCGCAGTGCCTTCAGCAATAAAACTTGCTAAGTGATTAACATATTGCTGACGCAAAGCTGGTGGTAAGGCAATCAATGCCGCACGATCATAAATATAATCAAACCGAGGAAACTGAGTAGGCATTAGTTGGAAGAAATCACCTTGATAAATGGCTAAGTTAGCAAACTGATAAAGCTGATGTTCCCCCTCGCTTGTTACTTCTGGGGTTAACTGGTTTTCACTAAAGAAGTCCTGACAGGCAATATCGCTGAGCTCACTGCCAACCACGTTCCCTTGCTCTGCCCACCACAACATATCAAGTGACTTACCACACAACGGAATGAAGATATTAGGCTTTTCGGCATTAGCAGAGCCTTCACTACCCAATAAGTTTGTTACTTGTTCAGTTAAGAATTGATGAACGCTCGGCTGATGAAAACCGATAGTATTGCGTTCCCAACACTTATGCCAAAACTCTGGATTCATCAATAAACTCCTACAACATGGATTGGCTTAGCAAATTCAATCGAGCAATTCAGCTAGCTTGGGAAAATACGGTTGCGCTGCGTTAGTTTTGACAGCACTGCATCAAACGACAAAGAAGCCGCCTTAGATAACTTTTCCGCCAACCCTTTTTTCACAGCGTATTTAAGGCCCACAATTCTGTGAGTTTTCGCTGCTTCAAACAGATAATCATCACTGGTTTTAATTTCATCAACTAAACCAAGTTCATGCGCTGTTGTACCAAACCAGTGCTCACCTGTTGCTACTTTTGCCATATCAAGCGTTGGACGGCGCTCACTTACGAAGGTTTTAAATAAACTATGCGTATCTTCAAGTTCTTCAACAAACTTTTCACGTCCTTTATCGGTGTTCTCACCAAACATAGTTAACGTACGCTTGTACTCACCCGCAGTTAGCTGTTCAAAGTCGATATCATTCTTTTTAAGTAACTTATTGAAGTTAGGAATTTGTGCAATCACACCAATCGACCCA
The DNA here is from genome assembly GCA_022448425.1 of Thalassotalea sp. Taxonomy (GTDB): domain Bacteria; phylum Pseudomonadota; class Gammaproteobacteria; order Enterobacterales; family Alteromonadaceae; genus Thalassotalea_F. The sequence goes on from JAKVCY010000184.1 coordinate 45,550, forward strand.
AGAATTGCAAACGGTGCAGCAATAATCTTATTGGCCACACATGCCATCATGTAACCACCGCTTGCAGCCACTTTATCAACCGCAATTGTTAAAGGAATTTCACGCTGACGGAGACGATCTAATTGCGAAGACGCTAGGCCATAACCATGAACCATACCACCGCCGCTTTCTAAGCGAACAAATACTTCATCTTCTTTGTTAGCAACCGATAAAATTGCCGATACTTCTTCACGTAAACTAGAGACTTCTTTGGCATCGACGCTACCGTTAAAATCTAGTACGTACATACGCGGCTTTTCTTCTGGCTTTTCACCATTCTTAATCGCTTTCGCCTGCGCTTTAGCGGCTTTCTTATCTTGCTTCTCTTTCTCTTTTATTTCTTCTTTGCTCAGTAAGGCATGAACAATTTCGTCTTCCACATCTTCAAAATGTTCAGATAAATCTTCTATTTCCAATTCGCCTTTCTTCGCTTTTTGCTTTATTGCAGCACCTGCGACAAGCGCTACGATGGCAGCAATGGCAATAACGAAAGTCACAGTTTTGGCTAGAAATAACCCGTAGTCGTATAAAAATTCCAAAATATTCTCCGATTGAACCAATACTGATGAAGCGCTAACTTTACCGCCTGACAATATTGAATAGCTAACGCTTTACTATATAAGGTTTGATTCACAAAAAAAAAGCTCCCTGATGGGAGCTTTTTCAAAAAGACTTTCAATTACTGAACAACATCTGTGTTCGACACTGAAATTAACTGACCTAATGTCGCAAAGAAGGTCGTTACTTGCGCCTGCATTTCCGATGTTGTCGCTGCACTTAATAGTGGGTCTGGCGACTCTGGACGAGCAGAAGGATCTAAAATTGAACCGTGGTGACCTGCAGTAAAGCGGACAGCACCAGAACCTTGTGTAGATTCACTTACACCTGGTAAGCCAAGTAATGCAATAGCAGCTTCTGTACCCGAAGTCGGAGAAGACGATACCGCATTTGGAATCACTTGGTCTGGTAAGTTATCAGTACCGTTACCTACCACTTCAATTAAGTGAGTTGGTGTTTGCGTTGCAGCTAAAATGCCAGCGTAGTTCACTGGGTCACCTGCATCTGTTACAGATTGCGCGGCAAAAGCAAATTGTGCAAACGTACCATCTAGCTCTGCACGCGTAACATCATCAACACCTGCATAGAACGCTTGGAAGGTAGCTACCAACTCAGCCTCTGTCGGGTTCTCAGGAAGCATTGCAGCAAACTCTGGTACAGAAGCACTTACTAAGAAGGCTTTGATTAGGTCACCAAATGCAGGAGAATCTAATAAGAAGTTAGCAACACCAACACCCGGCATAGCTAATGAGTTAGTCGCTACTTTAAATAAAGGATCTACCGCAGGGTCTAATGGCAGGTTTGCCATCGCCATAAAGTTAATACCTGTAATAGCACCTAAAGAGTGACCTAAGAAGTGTACTTGTGAGCTGTCGACATTCACTGGTGAACCGTTGATATCTGCACCAAACACAAAATTTAAGCCCATACGAAGACCTAACATATCAACTGTACTTTGACGTAAGTTGTCACGTGTCGTTAATAGGTTAGCTAGGTTCATGTAGTGAGTAGATGATACAGTCGATGCGTTTAAGTCATCAACACCGTCACCGTTTAAGTCAAAACCACGGCTACCGTGTAAAGGATGGTCGATTGCAACAGTAGCAAAACCATTCATTGATAAGATACCCGTGATAAGAAGCATATCTTCTTTCTTCGACGTAATACCGTGTTGTAGCATAACTACAGGCCAACCAGTTGCTGGTTCTGCTATCGGGTCTAAACCTTGTGCTGCACGAACAGCATTTGCCATTGTCACGTCAGGTGTCGTCATCTGAACGTCTAGGTTCATCATGGCGCGTGCTTGTGGCAACGGGTTGAACTGCGTAATGTTGCGCTCAGCATCAATACCTAAGTCACGTAAACCCGGCGCTGGTAAGCCAGCTGCTGCTGATAACGCCATACACATAGCATCATCTTCACTTACAGGTTCAGCTGGGATTGCTGCTGGGTTTTGCGCTCCAAGACCCGCTAATGTAACCGCTGAATCACAAAGCGCTAACCACCACTGGTTAACTGGTGCTGTTGGATTCTCAGCTGTTGGAACACCTAGGTAGTATGGCAGTTCGATGCTACCGCTGAAGTAGTTACCAGTGCTGTATACTGGTGCTACTGACGCTGGAATTTCAACGCCATTTAATGTCAATACATCTAAAACAGAAGCACCGCTGTCTGCTACTGTAATCAGAGGCGCATTGCCAGCTGCAGCATTTTGCGCCATTACAGACTTAACTGTTGCTACTGCATCTACTGTTGACTGTGTAGTAATTGCTGCAGTGTAAATGATGCTATCTTTGTTAACGCCAGCATCTGAAACTACATTCTCAAAGCTATTAATTATCGCTTGTAGACCTAGTTGAGATTCGCTGCCCATAGGATGGGTGTTAATGTCTTGGCGAACAGATTCGTAAGACGTAGAACCAGCAATTGATTGACCTTGGCTATCCATAATCGAGTCAGTAAGCACAAGGATATAAGACGTTTTCGCTTTTAACGGTTTAAGCGGCACAATCGCAATGCTGCTACCTGATAATTGAGCAACAAAGTCTGTACCAAAAGTTAATTCGCCAACAACATTACAGGCAGAACCTTGAGAAACTGCCTGACACTCTGCTGTTGTTGCTGTAGCACCGCCCATATTGGCTTCAAATATGCGAACTGAAGCTGGGTTGAATACGCTGTCACCATCAAGTGAAACACCTGCTGGTAGTGCAATATCGATAGGGAATGGTTGGTTCGTAGACCATCCGTCTAGCGCATTTGCCGCTACTAATGGATCGGAGAAGTCTGTTGGATCATCTACAGGTAAATTCAATGTACCATCTGTGGTGCCTGAAAATAATAAATCGTTTGGTACAGACAACACGCCACTTGATGGGTCAAACACTACGCGTGTTTTAGGTAAGGTTGCAGGACCATTTTGCGCGACGTCCTGTTCTACGTCTTTGATAGTTTCGCTATCACAGCCACTTAAACCAAGTGCACCAGCAATAGCCATACTAAGAACTAGCTTTTTCATTCTTTCTCCCCAGAGACTAGTCTACTTATTTTTTACTTATTTATTATAAATGAACCAGTTAAATCATTGGTCGTACCAACGTTAACTTTAACTAGTTAGACCAGTTAAAGTTAACCTAAGATGGCTTCAATCGCTAGCGCTTTTTTATAATTCGTTACGTTATTTAGATAATTTGGGTATTTTTTGACATTTTTACCGCTCAAAACTAGTCACAACTCAAGGCGCAGAGTAAAATCCTTGTTACTTTGTGTATATTAATAAAAACACTATGTTCGATTATCAAATAACAGAAAATTCTTTAGCTAATAAGGTTACCTTGGTTACAGGTGCTGGCGACGGCATTGGTAAGCAAGCGGCAATTACGTACGCCGCGTTAGGTGCAACAGTCATTTTACTTGGCCGCACCGTTGAAAAGCTCGAAGCGACTTACGATGAAATAGTCAAGGCTGGATCACCTGAGCCAGCAATTGTGCCACTGGACATGAAAGGCGCAACGAAACAAAACTACGTAGACATGATATCAACTATTGTTAACCAGTTCGGTAAACTAGATGGTGCTCTACTAAATGCATCAATTCTTGGTGAACTAACCCCCTTCACTGCCATTCACGAGCAGACATACGATGACGTTATGCAAGTTAACGTAAAAGGTCAACTATTGTTGGCACAAGCACTTGTACCAGCTCTAGTGGAAGCAGAAAATGGCAGTATCATTTTCACTACCTCGACGGTAGGTAGCCAAGGTCGCGCATACTGGGGTCCATACAGCATGTCAAAATTTGCGACTGAAGGTATGATGCAAGTAATTGCTGATGAATATGAAGATTCGAGTTTACGTGTAAATGCTATCAACCCGGGTGCCACAGATACAAAAATGCGTTCAAGTGCATACCCAGGCGAGGACAAAAATAAAATTGCTCAA
>JAKVCY010000185.1 GCA_022448425.1 Thalassotalea sp.
AGAATGCATTTTTGAAAATTAAGAAGTATCGAGCCGTAGCCACTCGATACGATAAATTAGCCAGAAACTACCACAGTGTGGTGGCACTGGCTTTTGCACTTATGTGGTTACCGATGTGGGTTGATTAGGATATGTACAGCATAGATCAACACGCTCTAATTACTTGACCGAATTTTGGGGTGAATACCTCCATCGCTGTTTACTGAAACAATGACACCTTGAGGGTCTCTATTAAATTTAATAACTTCGTCTTTTAACGACCCGTTTTCAATAAGCTGAAAAGTGTCTTCATCCATATATTTGTATTGATAAAGTGCATAATCCATAGAATCGACTGGTAAATAAAGTAACATTAAATCATCACCCCAGCTTCCTATGTAGTATTCGCTGTTCCAAGGGTTTAAGTCATAGAAGCCTTCGTATTCAGAGAACCCTTTTTCAACATCAGGGCTATCTGTTATTTGAGAAGCCTTAGTTAAAACTTTCTTTAAATTGTTGATGTATGCCAAGGCTCGAACTCTGTTTGCCGAGGTAACAACGGTATACCCTTCTTTTTGTGTTGTGTTCATTTGTAAAAAAGACGTATACCCTGGACACATTCCACCATGCATGGCCCAGACATCACCATTTTTGTCTTCACGAATTTCATAACCTAAACCTCTATTTGGGGTAACCTGACTGTGCTCCGTTTGATACATTTTAATTAATGATTTAGCACTCATTAATTCAGGTTCGTTTGCATCTATCTCTCTAAATTGCCACATTGCGAACTTAGCCAATTCTTCTGCGTTACTTGAAATTCCAGTTGCTGGCTGCATTGCGCGAGTCTTATAGAAATTAGCTTTATTCCTTTTACCGTTTCGATTAATTGCTGTGTAACCAATCGTATGATTAATGCCATAGTTGTTCTCTGACATTTCCACGACAGAGTTATACATATTTAAAGGTTGAAAGATTTCTTGTTCCATATACACCTTGTAACTCGTACCCGAAACCTTTTCTATGATTCGGCCAAGTAAGGCGTAACCTACATTGCTGTAGCTAGAGACCACATCTACTTCATTTTCTCGATGTTGTTTAGCTAAACTGTCGAATAGCTCTTTTTTTGTGGGAAAATTGTGATCGGGTCCGCTCCAATATGACTGCACAGTGTCTCTAGGTAAACCTGAAGTATGATTCAATAGATGCACAAGTTTGATGTCGTCATTACTTTTGCCTGAGTTTTTAATAAAAAACTCAGGCAACAATTCAACTAGCCTGTCGTCTAAACTAAGCTTTCCTTGGTCAACCAACTTCATAATGGCTGTTGCAGTAAATACTTTAGAAATTGAGCAAACGCTAGAAATAGAATCACTATTGGCGTTTGTAACGCCTTCAAGCTCTATATGACCATAACTTTCGTTTAGCACAAACTTCTGGTCTTTCACATAACTTACGGACAGATAAGGAATCTGTTGGTAATCCAATTGAGACTCTAGCCAAATATTAATGATTTTCTTAGCATCTGGGTGCAAACTACTTTCACTAATCTCAGTAGCTGCGCTTTGATTTGTATATGAAGTGAATAAACAAAGGCATATGAAGTTCGCGACTTTTAAATTCATTGTTAACCTCAAGCGTTCAATAGGAAGTAATTAGGAGGTTGTGAGCTTAATTAAAATGGAAAAATTTATTAGGCAACATTTTGTAAACTTTGCAGCAAATAAGTTTACAAGCTTGTTACATACAAATTTATACAATATCGTTAAGGTCCGTAGAGATTAAAATACGTCAGTAGTAATCGTTTTATGAATAACTCCCCGTCAATACTCATTGTTGAAGATGAAGAAACTATTCGAGTGGGCCTTATCGATGTGCTCATATTTCATGGCTTTAAGGCAGACTATGCCGAAGACGGGTTAACAGGGTTACAAATGGCGACATCTGGTAAATATGACCTACTATTGCTTGATGTCATGCTGCCACAGGTAAACGGATTTGAAATATGTAAAAAGGTGAGAGAACAAGACAAAAATCAAGCCATTATAATGTTAACGGCTAAGTCCTCTGACGAAGACATAATCAATGGCTTTCAACTTGGCGCCGATGATTATGTTGCAAAGCCATTTTCGATCACTCAGTTAGTAATGAGGATCAAAGCTGTTTTAAAGCGCACAATGCCTGAGCCTGTAAATCAGCACTTCATTGTTTTAGATGAAAGCACAAAGATCGATTTACAAAACCTTTGTGTCCAAAAAACAAATAGCGAACAACCATTTACTAAACGAGAGGCTAAGGTGCTGTCTTACTTACATCAGAATAATGAAAAGCCCGTTTCTCGCGAAGAGCTTTTAACCGCTGTGTGGGGATACCCCAAGGAACTGACAATTGAGACCCGCACCGTTGATATTCACATTGCCCGAATTCGTCGAAAAATTGAATCCGATGCAAAGTCGCCAAAATTCTTAATTACCGTGCGCGGCGCAGGTTATCGATTAATATCAACCACTAATAATCAATCAAATGCCTAACATAAAAAACTCATTATTTTCGATCCCTGCAAATTTAACTAATAACAAGCTAACGAAAACCAAGCTAAAGATGTTGATTGCTGTATTATTTACAGCCATGATCGTGCCTATTGTATTGGTCGCAAATACAGCGTTAACAAATATAAAAAGTGAATCTTTAGAACAATATCAGCAGCTTAGCCAAAGCATACAAAAAGAAATAGATAATAAAGTTAGCGGAACACTTCAGCAATTCGATCACAGTTTCCAACAGATAAGTCAAAGCCTACCATTAGAAAACAACAAATTACTGCCCGGGTTAATTGGTTATTTTCACTTAGACAGTGAAGGACGTTTAAGCTCGCCATTATTGCCCGTAAACAGACAGCAATGGCCTAACTTATCTCTAACACAAACAGAAATCGAGTTGAGGCTTAATAACATTAATAAGCTATACGATATCTTGTCTTTGAATCATGTGGTTAGTGAAAATCCATATATGGGTGAGATGGCGTCCCAACACAAAAAAAACAAAGTTCCATTAATCACCAAGAGTACAAACATTTCATCTGAGCAAAGAACAAAAGGCTCTTTACCAGCGAAGAACAAAAAAGCGACAACCGACAAAAAAACCGCCAAGAATACGCAACCGTTGGCTTCACAACAACGCCTAGCCTTTAAAGCAAACGTATTGCCTTCAGGTCATTTAATGTTGCACCGCGCGACTCAAAAACAAGGGCAATGGCTAATTGAAGGAAGCATCATAGAGATTGAAACTTTAATAAATAATTTTATCTCTATTCCCCATAAAGAGTCATCACTAGCCACATTTTCAAATTTTACATATAGCTATCAAGGCCAACCCGTTTCTGCTGTAACTCACACTGAACAACTACACACATTGGCCCGATTTCAATTAGCTGAACCTTTTCAAGAGCTAACTATGGCTATCAAATATCAACAATTACCTAAAACGGAAGGTGCTCTATACACGCAAGTGTTGTCTGCTCTTTTGGTCTTGGTTGCAACTATAGGATTCACCTTGTTATATCTCCTGTTAGCGGAACAAGTTTCACTGTTACAACGACAACAGGGATTCATCTCTGCCATGAGCCATGAGCTAAAAACGCCCATTACTTCTATCAAGATGTATGGAGACATTCTGCAACGAGGCTGGTTAGACGAATCTAAAAAAAATCAATACTACCAATACATCACAGATGAGGCTGACCGCTTATCACGCTTGATCGACAATGTATTGCATGCATCTAAAATAACGCAAAACAACCTAACTCTAGAATTACACCCAATAACGGCAAACGAATTGGTAGGCTTAATCAACGCTAAAACCAGAGCCTTGTTTCAACAGAGCAACTATAAATGCAATGTAGAATTAGCAAGTGGTGCTGAAAACTGCAGTGTTCTGGTCGATACGGACGCATTTTCTCAAATTATGATTAACTTAGTCGACAATGCTATTAAATACTCTAAAGAAAATAATTGTAATCAAGTTGATATTAAAATAGAAAAAGGAAATAGCGGTTACATGAAAGTAAAAGTAAGAGACTATGGTATTGGAATTGAACAAAAAGAAATCGATAAAATATTTGATCTCTTTTATCGAGTTGGCAATGAGTTAACGCGCACATCCAAAGGCACTGGGCTTGGGTTAAGCCTAGTAAAAGAACTGATTGAACTTATGTCAGGATCTGTTTATGCAGTTAGGCGAGAAGAGGGAACTGAATTTGTTGTTCTCATTGCAATAATCACAAATTAACGGGTGCTATATTTCCTGAACTATATCCCATTTGTTTTTCATTTATCGTAAAAATATTTGCCAAGCATCCATTTAAATTCGAACGAACAATACCAACCTCTAGTTTATGAGCCACGCTACGCAACACCGTAACCAAAAAATGGCCATTACTGACCTATTCAACGCTGCAACATACAATTACTTATTAACGTCTTAATAAATATTTCAGGACAAAAAAATAATAATAAACTCCTGTTTTTATACCTCTAGTCTCGAAGGTCCGCCTTTAAACACTATGCTAAAAGTAATACTCATCTAAAAACCCGTGCTCTATACTAATCATCTGGGCTTTAATCGCTGAGGTATTTGTCGACATTCATAAACCTTGTCCGTAAGCGTCTAGCAAACCACACCTGTCCCTAATATTTGATCTCAGTTATGTTATTTCCAAATTTAATTAAGGAACCTGAGCTGCGCATAAGAAATTGAACTAAATACCCTTGTGGTGATCAGATCTTTCGACAAAGTGACACAAGATTACTAAGGCAAGGGCATGAATAACTTAGATGCAATTTACGTAGAGGTCGATGATTTTTGTTTATT
>JAKVCY010000186.1 GCA_022448425.1 Thalassotalea sp.
AATTCGAAACATACTCAGGAAGTTAGAGGAGAGGTGCAGAATTACAGGTATAAAAAAACACCCACAGAGCATTGACTACACACACAACTCAAACGTCGTGAGATAAGTATCGGCATTGCTCTATGCGCGATTTAAATTCCATCTTAATAATAGTTAAAAATAGCTACTTTGCAAAATTACTCGTTCTAACCAAGAACTAATAACCATTATAGATTTAATGGTAGTACTCAGACACAAATTCTATAAATCCCCCCATTTCAATCCAAACTTAGCTAAGTATTTTTGCAAGCGAGAGGAGTCGTTAGGTTGTGACTTCATAGTGCGACTAATATCAAACAGTTCTCTGCCAGCAGAAGCCATACTGTTGTGCCTTTTACAGACGGATAACACGAAACTAAGTTGGTTGGCATCAAATTGATCTAGTTGCTCTATCTGTTCGGTAGATAAACATTCTTCCAAGTTTTTGAGGCTAGATTGCCGACTCGCTGGATACCAGGCATGTCTTAGCCATTCTATTTCATCATTAACATCATCAACTGAAATTCTCGAAGAATCAGCTAATGTACAAAGCCTTGTGATTGCCGAACTTAAGTCTCGAAAGTTGCCAGCCCACACCGCTTCATTGGACGTAGCAAAGCTAATGAAAGCATTCTTTGCTTCTTTATTAAACCGAACTCGTTGTCTCGATTTTTGTGCGTACAAGTCAATTTCATAATCAACATTCGCTGGAATACCCTCTTTTCAATTTTTTTTACGCTTGAAGTTGATATATCCTTTGAATGATAAGGGCAAGAAAGTTCTCTCCAAATGTTTTTGGGGCAATTTAACCTAGCTAGTCAATTCATACCGTTAGAAGAGCTTAGTAAATAACAATAAGAATATTTATTTTTCCTTTAAACCTTGAATATTTCTGTTACACAATAAGAAACATAACTCATGCTTTATCATATGCATTGTGGCAATGAGGGCATGTGGTTGTAGTGTAGCAAGTTAACGCTCTGCTGTTTAACAGCTTCTCGAGACTATCTTGAGAAATATTGAGTTCTTCGGCTAGTTTATCCAAAGTAGCCCTTTCTGAAACGGTCACTACACCATCTTCAAGTGCGTTAGCAACCTCGGCCTCCAGATGCTTTTTTCTATCGCTAAGTTCTTCACCAAATTTGGCAGCAAGCATAGCAGCAGGCAAAGCAACTACGCCTACACCGAGTAACATAATGAACGTGGCAACAAATTTACCTAAAAACGTAATCGGCGTTACGTCACCGTACCCCACTGTTGTCATAGTGACTACTGACCACCATATTGCACTTGGAATGCTGTCGAATACCTCAGGTTGTGCCGTATGTTCAAGGCTATACATAACACTCCCTGACAGAGTGACCAACACAATCATAATGAAGATAGCAGCTCCAATTGTTGGCAGTTCTTGCTTCAATACATTAATGAATAACCTAAGCCCTTTAAAATAATGGGTTAACTTTAACAAACGAAGCATGCGCAGCATCCTGAGGTAGCGTAGATCTATCGCAACAATAAAAGAAAGGAAAAATGGCGCTATAGCTAAAAGATCGATAAGTGCAACAGAGGAAAAAATATACTTAACTCTAGATTGTAGCGGCTTTGATGCATCAGCTTCTGGAGCTTCCGTGCTAACCCATATCCGAGCTATATACTCTAATGTGAAAATAGCTACTGATATTAGGTTAAATATATGAAATTCTTCATGATACTTTTGACCAATTGGCGCATATGACTCAACAATAACGGCAATAACATTAGTGATGATAAGAATAACAATAAAACCACTTAGTAATTTGTTGTAAATTGAACCTTCAAACCCGCTTTCTAATAGCTCAAAAACTTTACGTTTCAACATAATAAGATCGCCATCGCTTACTTTTTTATAAAAAAACACTGCTTTAAAAGAGGAGAACGAACAGTGCTACAAATGCTAAGATGTTTTGGCTTGCTCTTCTTTAGAAAAGGTGAAATACGCCTTTGTCACAGGTAAAGCAATTTGAGAAATTAACGCCGTTCCCCATAGCAAGTTGCCAATAATTGCTGGCACATGAGGCAATATAGGTAGTGTTACTAATGCCAGTACCACACCAAATACTCTTATTTTTACCGTCGCAAAACGGTGAGCAACACGCTTTTCTATATTTAACTGAATCCAAAGAAGCGAAAGTAAATATATTGCTAAACCTGTACAACCGATAGCGCCATACTTCAGAGGATAAGGTTCCAAAAAGCCAACTTTAATTTCACCCGCTAACGCGACACCAACCATTACCGCTGACATCATCAGTATTAAATGTGCTAACCACCAACTGACAAGCGTCCACTTCTTTTTGTCTTTAGGTTTGCCGTTACCGACAAAATCAAAATAAATCCAGCAAAGAACAAAGATAGCAATGCCACCAAATATGAAGTTCATAATTACACTGGGACTTGCTTTGTAAATACCTTTTTCAGATAAGGTGATAACAAGCTTAAAGAACCCTTCACCTGAAACAATGAGTAGTAACAGTGCAAAACGCTCTGACATATGCCCTAGGCGAGGTAAAAATCGTTGATTTTCAAGTACGCCTACTTTGGGCATCATATACAGCATCTGTATTGAAAATATGCCTAGTCCAAACAATAAATAACTGTATGGTGCTGGCAGAAATGCACTTGCGGCAAATAACACTGAGAGCACTAAAAAGTTTCTACTGACATGTGTTGCAAGTTTTGACTCTTCGACACCCAGTCGATTCGTCCTATGATAGAGGTACGCGGTTATTAACCTATTGATAGCAAATGCTATCGCGAAGAACATCCACCCTTTACCATGGACATGCGGAATTGAAGCTGCCATGACCATGGCAGTCACGATTTGACTGCACATTATCATTCTGTGTTTTATATCAGTACTGACATAGAGTGAGTTAAAAACACTAGAGTCTGCCCACGCAAACCAAACGGCAATAAATAAGCCAGCAAAAACTAGAAAGCCACTGAAAGATAAATGATCGCTCAAGTAGTTTCCCAATAAAAAGATAATCACAACGTGGATTAAATCGTAAAACAACTCAACCCAGTGCACATGATCGTGCGCATCTTCTGTATCTAAATGGTGCCTTGGAAGACGCCACATTGGATGATTTTCTAATGCCATGTTACTTCTCCGGCTTTTCCCAAGCGTAAGGTTTCATCGCATCATCAACTTCCGTATGCGTTAATGCATTGGTGAAGTTAGAAATCAGTTTGGCGGCTAACCCTGTTAGTACCTCTAAGGCTTGGCGATTTGTATACCCAGCATTAAGAAACTCAGCTAATTTGTCATCGCCTATATGGCCTCTGTTATCTAATAACGCTTTAGTGAAATCATGCAGTGCTTGAAGCTTCACATCTGGCAGTTTTGTACCATTTCGCAGAGCTTCAATAACATCGTCAGGCATTTTGGCTGACTTCATCATCCACGTATGGCCTGGAACACAGTAGTGGCAGTTATTCTCGAAGTTTGACGTCATAAACACAACTTGTTGTTCAAGCGGACTAAACGTTGTGTTTTTCATAAATGCCGTAAAAGTTTCGTTGTAAGCCTTATAGGTTGCTGGAGCTTCAGCCAATATTTTATGAAGGTTTGGAATCATCCCAAAGCCCGCTAGCGATTGCTGCATTAATGTTTTTGATTCTTCAGGTGCCGTATCAGGCTCGTAATAAGTAAACATATTTATACTCTCTAATTTAAATTTTGTTGTATTGCACGTTCGAAGGTTGCGACGTCTTGCGCACCAGACAAGGCACGTTCCCCGTTAAAAGTAAAAAGAGGCACTCCATGGATACCTTGTTGATGCCACTGGCTCTCGATCTCTTTAACCTCTTCAGAGAACTCCTGCTGATCTAATATTCGCTTGGCTTCTGTTTTGTCTAACCCAACCTTTTCTGCAATAGATATAAGTGCTGTATGGTCAAACTCGCCCTGTGCTGTAAAGAATTGTTCGAATAGCGCTTCAACCAACGCCGTTTGGCGCTCTGTACTACTAGCCCACAGAATAAGTTGATGACAGTCGTGCGTATTTAGCATCTTCATCTCATCAAAATAATTAAATGAAAAACCGACTTTTTTCCCTTCTTCTGTCAGCATGGCTCGAGCCTTAATGCTGCCTTCTAACGTCGTGCCATATTTAGCAGCCAAGTGGCTTCGTAGATTCTCACCCTCAATAGCCATATTTGGATTCAATTCAAATGGATGCCAATGAATATCAACTCCAATTTGATCATCAAATTTGGTGAGCGCATGCTTCAAGCGACCATAGCCGATGACGCACCAAGGGCATACTACGTCGGAGATAATGTCTATTCGTAAAGCCTCTGACATATTATTTAGCCTCCACAATAATAGCGACGATAGTCGTGGTGCCGATGTTAGAAACTTGGTGCTCCCAAGCGTCGTGCCACATAGTGAAACCATCAGGAATTTCAAGTGTATTTGCTCCCTCAGCGGTCGTAATAGTTGCCTTACCACCTGATTGAAAATACACCGTTTCGGCATTGTGTTTGTGCCAGTTATCACTTTCGCCTGGCGCTAAAGTCATTTTAAGTACAAGCACCTTGTCATTTTCCAGTAACACTTGGTAATGGTGAGGAGAAGTAACATGAGCACTGCCTAATTCTTGTGCATTGCTTACTTGGGTACTTAGGACCACTGCTACTAACGTCAAAAACGTCCAAATGATTTGGGTCATCTTCATATCAACTCCTGATGGTCTCATTTAATTTAGCGGTGCATACCACGTATAGGGTAGTTATTGTCTGGGTTTCTTATCCAAGATAAGCCATTTACTAATGCACCTAATTCAGGTCTAACAAATGGATTATTTGATAGATCTGCCACTTGTACAGTGCCCTGTTCATTAATCACAAATAAACCTGGCTCTGCAAAAGGATGATCCGTTTCTTGAGGTGATCTAGGATCTGAAATGTACACACCCAATTCTTCCATTTGCTCTACTGTTAAACCGTATGCCAGCGGAAAGCTTACGTTGAGTTGTTCTAAATGACTTTCTAACTGCTCCTTACTGTCTCCCGAAACTGCGATTAAATCGACACCGATTTCCTTTAAGGCTGTAGTCATGTCTTGTAAATGATTTAAGTATCTTGTGCATAGCGGGCAATGACGGCCGCGATAAACAACAACCATCTTCCAGTCCATGCCATTGTCTGGCGTTGCTAGGCTTTTCACTTCGCCATTTAAAAGTGTCACGTCCATTTCTGGAAATTTTGCACCCGCGTGTAGCTTTTTGGTGTAATCAGTTTTCATACATCACCTCGATTAAAAATGCTTGTTTAAGTGTGCTTCAAAGCGTTTGAAGTCATTGTCAACATCTGCATTTTTCATCACATCAAAACATGCAAAAGTTTCCATTGGCTTCATACCAAAGAATTTAAAGTTCATATGCATAGGGAACATTAAATCGTCGATTGATTTGCCCTCAAAGAATTCACTTTCATCGTTAAATGCTTCTTCTGGCGCGTTAAAGGTAAGAGACATCATGTATTTGGTATTGGTTAAAGTGCCGCCCATACCATAGTTTTTCTTTGGTGCTTCTTCTGCGCGGCCATCACCAACACACAAAGCCCCCCCCATTCCTGCGGTATACACTTCATCCATATACTTTTTAAATGACCAAGGAACTCCCATCCAGTTACTTGGTGATTGTAAAAAGACAATATCCGCCCATTGATGATGCGCTAATTGCTCTTCTACATCGTATTCTTCACTCATTGTTACTACGCGAGTGCTATATCCTTTGCCTTCAAGCAAGGTGATCGCCTTATCAATAAGGGCTGCATTTAGCTTGCCCTCAGAAAACGGGTAATACTGATGTGCATTAATGATAAGTACATTCTTTGAATTGTTAGTGCTCATTAAGTTGCTCCTAAATTACATAAGTAGAATTTATTTAAGAAAGAACATTCTCTATCTCAATCTTATGTGGTACATTTTAGGTACCTTTTATACATAATCAATTAGTATACTTTTAGTAACCTGCAATAAATAAGTGAGTTAAAATGAAAAGTTCAATAAAAACAGACAGTAAAGGAAGAAAAAAAGTTTACGACGCTTGTTTAGAGCCTTGTGCGATTGAAAAAGGCATGCGCTTGATTGGTGGAAAGTGGAAAGGCTCTATTATTTATCATTTAAAAGATGAGCCAGTCAGGTTTAACGATCTAGCGCGGATGTTAGGCGGTGCAACAAAGAAAATGGTTGATCAACGCTTAAAAGAGTTAGAAGACGAAGGCATGGTAATAAGGAAAGTTATCAGCGATAGACCAATAGCGGTGACGTATGAATTAACTCATTTTGGGAAGTCAGCATTACATATATTGGAAGAATTAAGAGTTTGGTCTGAATCTAATGACCTACAAATAAATTCAAAGCAGACGAGCAACTAATCTATCTTCTAAAGTTATCTGATGGTCATTTAGCCAAGATTTAGCTTGCTCAATATCGTTAAAAAACTTAAAGCTTAGGTTTAAACCTTTATAAACATCGTGTATTTGATGCTTAAACAGGTTTGGACAAGCTGATTTTGTTAAACAGAAAGCGACGTTTTCAAGCCCATTCGCTATTCGTTGTGCTACTGCCATTTTAAAAATTTCAGATACTTCTGGGATCATTAAGCTGTCACCTTCTAGCGTAGCAAATACAGAATACGATGAGCATATATTAGAGTTCAAATGTTCATTGAAATCACGATTATAGTGCTCAAACGTTTCTAAATTCCAAGGTCCAAGTATCTTTATATAAAACACATTGTTTGAAAACGTTATATGAAAATCACCGTGCTCATTCATAAGCTCATACTCCAAAGTATAAATCCTTCACTACTGCTTAAATATGTAAAATTATTTTTTTAGGGTAATGAGAAAGACTGCCGCCTTTCTCATTATCAATTTTAAAGGCTATAAAATTTACGAAGAAGCAAACACAAGCCTCATACACGATACAATCACCTTATAAATCAAATTGGGCACGGTGCTTTTGCGGATATCCAAATATCTAATGCTTTCAAGAAGTCTTTATTTGTACCTGGCGCTGGTTCTCTTCCTAAACCCGGATCCCATGCCCATAAAATGAGCGGATCCACTTTTGCGTGATGGTCCAAAAACTCAGCTCTAAAAGTTTTTAAATCATCTCTACCACCACGA
This sequence comes from Thalassotalea sp., assembly GCA_022448425.1. Taxonomy (GTDB): domain Bacteria; phylum Pseudomonadota; class Gammaproteobacteria; order Enterobacterales; family Alteromonadaceae; genus Thalassotalea_F. The sequence continues at coordinate 7,201 of JAKVCY010000186.1, forward strand.
AACACTAAATGGGAGTTTCTAGCAGGGTCTAACCATTGTTCGCACAGCGCTTTTGCTGTGATATCTCTAGGGACTGCCATCGTTGCTGGTGGCATATGCCAGACAAACCCTGGCATCTTGTCATTAGCTGCACCCGGCGGCATTCCAGGCTCTTTTTGATTATCATCCTGATGACAACTGCGACAATTCATTGCAGCATTTGGCACCTCGACAAAATGATGATCTTTAACGGTTAACACGAGATTATTAGCCGCTGTTATATTCATCGGATGATTTATTCTAAACTCCCCTACGGTTGGTTTGTGTATTCCATTCTCAACTACGCCATGACAATTCGCGCAACGCGGATGCTTAGCAACCTCAAATATGTAAGAAAAAGCATTTTCTGCCGACGGGGATTTCTTAAATCTATCAAGCGATTCATTAGCCGATGATGCTAGTGATATGAATGAAAATATCCAAGTAGTCATTAAACATAATTTTATTAACTTATTCATAACCCATTCCCCCCTATGCTTGCTTAGATTGCTGACGAATATGTTCAGGCTTCATTGGCAATTCTCGCAGGCGGATGCCCGTTGCATTAAAAACCGCGTTTGCAATTGCAGGAGCAACCGCAATCACCCCTGGCTCACCTAACCCAACCGGAAACTCTTTACTCTCTACAAAATTAATGTCCATTTCAGGCATGTTATTCATACGCAATGGCGTGTAATTATGAAAATTTGTCGCTACATAATTTCCGTCCCTTACTTCAGTCCCCTCGTGAAGCGCTAAACTGACCCCCCATAAAATAGAGCCTTCAATTTGTGCTAACGCGCTATCAGGGTGAACGACAGTACCGCAATCAATCGTCATGAAAATCTTTTTAACCGTAATTTCACCGCTAGTTGGATTAACCGCAACATGTGCAGCGCAAGCAATCCAAGTGGGCATTTCTCTTTCTTGACCGAAGCTGGTAGCAATCCCTAAACCTTCGTTTTTAGGTAGCTTTTGCCCCCAATTCGCGGCTTTTTTACAATTCTCCAACACAAATTTTAATCGCTTGGCACCATGAACACTTTGCGGGTGATGCCCACTATTCTTGCCTTTGCCATCTAACATGGCTAAACGCATTTCAACAGGGTCTTTTTTTAATTCATGGGCAACTTCATCAATGAATGATTCCGCCCCAAAACTTATCCATCCTGGCCCTACAGAGCGAAGCCAACCAGGCGTAAATGTCTTTTGAGCAAGCGGGTTGTTAATCGTTCTAACTCTGTTATTTGCAATCGTGTACCAATGATCGGAGCCTGAGGTTGAGAAGGGGTCGAAATTACCGGTATTGTCGATTCCCTTAGGCATAAAGCCAGGCGCCATAGATAGCGTTGGCCAACCAGCTGAAATGTTATGCTCATAGCCAACGAGTTCATTTTTATCATTGATAGCCGCAGACACTTTTTGGACCGAGGCCGAGCGAGCCTGATCGAATTTAGCGTCATCTGGGCGAGTAAAAATCAGTTTTACGGGTTTTCCATATTGCTTAGCAGTAAGAGCTGCTGGAATAGCATAGTCGCCGTAAGCTCTACGGCCAAAACCACCACCTAAATAGTACTGGTGGACAATTACACTATCATCACTGACCCCTAACGCTTTAGCCACAGCTGGTAAAGTTAATGAATGAGACTGGTTACCACAATGAATGTGCCAAACACCATCTTTGAACTCAGCTAGTGCATTTAATGGTTCCATCTGGAAATGCATCGCGGTGTGGGTAATGTAAGTCGCGTCCAATGTGCTGGCAGCAGAATCAAATGCTTTATCTATATCGCCATCGTTAACAAACAATACGCCAGCAGATTTTGTGTTGACCAGCTTCCTTCCTTCTTCAATGATGTCTTGTTCACTAACATTAGTTGTATCACCTGACTTGTAGCTTACCTTTATAGCGTCTGATGCTTTAATAGCACTGTGATATGATTCAGCAATTACACTTACCCAACCTTCTATCCAATTAGATTGATCCTTTAGTATTTCATAGCCTAAATAACCTTTTATCTGTTTGGCATTTGAATCATCAACACTTAACACTTTACTTCCATAGCGTGTTGGCGGAATAATTGGGCGGGCATAAACCATGCCTTCTAACTCGACATCAATCCCATAGACAGCTTTGCCATTTGTTTTTGGCGGAACATCTAGCGCTAATCGGTCGAAACCAATCGTGTGTCTTTTATCAGGTGACTTGATAGGTAATTTGTTCATCTCTTCTGGTGTAAACGTTCTGTCAAACTTACCTTGCTTGATAATCTCAGCAAAGGTGACCGATTTATTACCCGAAATGACCTTACTGTCTTTTAAATCACAGCTCTTAGGAGCAACGCCAAGCAGTTTAGCACCAGCTTCTATCAAGGTTATTCTTCCCGCTGCGCCAGCTTGCGACAGTGGCTTGTACATTTGAAAAACAGACCATGATCCACCAGTCATGACAAAGCCCCACTTAGGGTCTGAACTAGCATGCTCTACACGTATATCATCCCAATTTGCGCCAAGCTCTTCTGCAACAATTTGCGCTAACGCAGTACCAACATGCTGTCCCATTTCACATCGTGCAACATGAACGGTAATCTCACCTAGAGTGTTAATTTCAAACCAAATACTTGGTGAAAAACCGTTTTGTTTGATGACTTCTGAAGCACTTGCAGTCAAAGACATTGTCAATGGTGCAAATGCCATAACCAAAGCTGAATTTACCGCACCTATTAAGAATTTTCGTCTCGATGGCTGTAATGAGTCTTCTGTTTTGTTCTTTGAAAAGTTATTGAGTAAATTCATCGTTAGCCCTCCACTGAACTTGCTGGATCATATACATTGACGGCTGAATTGCTTTTTTCTGCGGCACTTTTGATGGCCTTTTTTATGCGAGGATAAGCCATACAACGACAAATATTTGCACTCATATGCGCAGAAATTTCTTCATCTGTTGGAGAGCCATTTTGCTCTAATAACGTGGCAGCCTGCATGATTTGACCTGACTGACAATACCCACACTGAGGTACTTGTTCTTCAATCCAGGCTTCTTGCAAAGGGTGCTTACCTTCGAAACCTTCAATGGTGCTTACATTTTTGCCTTGAGCCATAGAGATCGGCATAGAGCAAGACCTTACAGCTGCGCCATCCAAATGGACAGTGCAAGCTCCACACATTGCGATACCACAACCAAATTTTGTTCCCTTGAGACCAAACTCATCTCTAATAACCCATAGTAGTGGTGTATCGTCAGGGGCATCTATGCGTACTGCTTTGCCGTTTAAATTAAATTCAATCATGGACTTAGTCCTCGCTCGTTGTTAGTACATTACTAATTGATTTTGCTGTTCTTTTATAAAGTGCTGCATGACATTCTGCGATAACAGACAGCGCTATCTGCTCAGGTAAATCACCGCCTATATCTAGCCCAACAGGCCCTGCAATGCTTTTCGATTGTTCATTTATCTCAATCTTGGCGCTTGCTAAAACTTCTTCTTTCCTGTGCTTAGGACCAAGCATCCCTATATACCTAACAGGTGTTGGATAGATGTAACCTAATGCCTTTGCGTCTATTGTTTTGCTATGTGACATAAAAATCACAGCATCAACATTTTGCTTGGTAATATAGTGCGCAAGGTATTCAGGCGACTTTTCTGAGATCACTTCATCAACAAATGGAAAGTCGCTTCGCCTTGCTTGAGCGGGTCGTGGGTCCCAGATTGAAACCTGCCAGCCTGTTTGAGATGCTAGCCTAGTGACATGAAATGCGTCTAAGCCTCCACCAACAACCAACAGATGCGGAGGAGCGCTAATAGGCACGTTGAGTGTTACTTTATCGTTGTTATATTCAAGCGTAGCTTTTGAGTTGAGCTGTTCAACATGTTGATGAGTTGACAGGTTTGTATGTGTGTTAAGTTGTTCTGCAATTTCTTGTTGCCACGTACAACTCTTTCCTGCTTCTAAGGCGTTTAATAATTGGTCTAAAAGTAGATAATCGTTATTTTGGGTCACTGGCAATAAAACTAAATGAACAACGCCGCCACAACCTACGCCTAATTTGAATGAAATATCATCTTCATCACTATCATCATAAGTTAAGCATCGAGGTTTTGAGTCTTGCATAACCTTTTGGCTATTAAGTTTTATATCTGATTCAAGGCAACCGCCACTTAACAGCCCAAATTGCTGTCCTAAGCTATTAAACATAACCATAGCGCCAGCTTTTCTATAGCAAGAACCTTCCGTTTTATAAATGACACCAAGCACCCATTGCGCAGTGTCTTTGTATTGTTCCCATTTTCGAAGGATATGAATTACGTGATTTTGCAAAGCTGCCCCTTACTGGTGGACCACACCTTTTTGAATTATTACAGGCCAATTTGGCCACTTCAATTAGTTACCAAAAGGATACTAGGCGACTTATTTGGTGATTCTGGTGCATTAAAAAGTTGCTGAGTTCCAGTGGCTATGCCCCTCAAGCAGTCAAACTTTACTCAAGCAATAACCAGAAATTTATCTACTCACTCTTTAGACAATCTCTGAGCAACCACCTTCCTCTAATTACTTTTGGATTAATAACTAGAGGAAGTTCCTATGATCAATTTAATGGAAATAATAAATCGGTTCGGATTATGTATTTCACGCCGTTCGTGACTGTTTCCGAGCTGTGCAAACAATGGAGTGGATGACTGCCATGTGGGAAACATAAGACGCTTCCAGCAGGCGTTCTTACATTGACTAGCTTTGCATTTTCAGGCCTATTAGCGGGTTTAGTTGAGTCATTTTTGTTAACCCAAAATTGAGTCTCGCCACCTTCAAAATCGTCAGATAGTAGTATAAGGAATGTCATTTGACTCCATCTGTCGCCATATGAGTCATGTTCATTTTTTCCATTTATTATTCGGCTTCCGGGCCATGAACCATCGATATGCGGCTTAAAGAAGTCACCTTCTTGATATTTATAAAATCTAAACCTAGCGTTAATTCCTACGGGCACCATGTTTGAAACTTCTTCAATACCGCCGGCTAATAAATGCTTGCTTCTACTCCAAATAATTGCGTTAGTTTCTTCATCGACAACCCAAGTTAAACTATCGTTATGACGAATATGTCTTGGCAATGAAACAGCAGCATCTTTATTGAAGCTAAGTGTCTCAGCAATGTTGATAAGTGATTTACACTCGTCTTCAGTTAAAATGTTTAAAAGCTGGAAAGCCCCCGGCACTTCATCTATTTTCTTTAATTCAGGTTTAACTGGGAGATTATCAGCCAAGCTTGCTGGATTACTTATTTTATTCGCCCACAAAGGGATATTATTACTCTCAGCACCGGCTTCTTTTTCTACAACATAAAAGCTTTCTATATTCATGTCTTACTCCACCACCGTCACTTGTGCGAATTGGCGATGACCATCTTTACTGCCATGAAATCCATAGCCACTTTGTTTCGCTCCAACCCACGGACTATCACCACTACCGCCAGGTCCCTTATTAATGCCAATCATTCCCGCCTCAATTTCTGAAGCGACTTCTCTCACGTCCTGTTGGCCAAAAACCGACGCACCTAGCCCGTATGGAGAGTTATTTGCTCGTGTAATTGCTTCTTCCTTATTTTCGACAATAGATATGGCTACCACAGGCCCGAAAGTTTCGTCCTTCTCTAATGCCATATCCGGACTAATATCAGTGATAACCGTTGGTTGGAAGTATCTGCCTTCTAAAATATCACCACCAACAAGTAGCTTTGCGCCTTTGTAAAGTGCATCGTCAATTTGGGCCTTTATTTTGGATAATTGCTTTTGATTAATGATTGGGCCTAGTTGAGATTCTGAATTGTTCCAAGGTCCAACCTTATACGCAGCTGCAACGTCTCTTACTCTCTTTATGAATTTATCTGCAACAGCTGAAAGCACGTAGATTCGCTCGGTTGATGTACACATTTGCCCTGAGTTTTCGAAACTACTAGCAACAGCAAAATGTGCGGCGGCGTCTATATTCGCATCATCTAAAACAATCATCGGATCGTTGCCGCCAAGCTCCATAATCAAGCGTTTGAGGTTCATTGCCGATCTTTTCATGATATCTTTACCTACCGCTAAAGAACCTGTAAAAGCGACTAAATTAATATCGTCACTTTCTACTAAGTACCTTCCTACTGTTCCATCTCCGTGTACGATATTTAGCACACCGTTGGGAAGGCTTTCATTCAACAGAGTAACCATCAACTGGGCAACTAAAGGTGTTTCTTCCGATGGTTTAAAAACTACAGTATTTCCCGCTATCAGCGCTGGGACAATTAAGTTGACGGCCATTGCCATAGGGTAATTCCAAGGGGAAATGACTGCGCATACACCTAACGAACGATACTCAATGTTTCGAGGTTTATCGGTTGTCAGCGCATTTTTTGCCTCTGTTGCGTAATGCGCCCCAGCAAAAAGACTGCCCCTGACTTCACTAATACCTCTATCATATTTTTTGCCCATTTCTTGGCATAGCAGTTGTGCTAACTTTTCTTGGTGCGGTACTAGTGATTTGAAGGCTTTGCTTACTATTTTCGCTCTTTCTTCAATAGGAAGTGAACGCCAATTTGCGTAAGCAATTTTTGCTAAAGTGATAGACTCTTCAATAGCTGTAGGAGACGAAACTTCTAACTCCCCCAAGAGATTTCCATTACTAGGATCAAATGACTGCAATAACATATGAGTTCCTTTTATATCGATTTAAGTAGCGATCGAGTAACTGTTCAAAGATATACAGATATTAAAACCCTAGTGATACAATTAGAAACAAGATAACAATGTATGAGATACAAATATAATTGGTATGAATGATTTGGATATAAAGCAACTCAAAGTATTACACTTGCTGTTGAGAGAGAGTAATGTCTCTAAAGTCGCCCATATATTAGGGATCAGTCAGCAAGCAGTTAGCGAACATCTACGAAAGTTAAGAAACACGTTTGGCGACCAACTATTCATCAGAAAAAGTAACGGCCTGATAGCAACTCCCTTTGCTGAATCATTAGCGCCTGAAGTAGGGAGAATAATCAACAGTATCGAGAAACTAGTAGAGCCCAAAGAATTTAATCCTGCGACGGTAAATAGTATTTTCCGAATTTGTGCAACCGACTATGCCCAGGCAGTTGTACTACCTAAATTTTTAGCTTTAATTAGACGCCAAGCACCAAACCTGAAAGTTATTGTACAAGACATAGAAATTGATAACTTAAGTAACTTAATGGATCAAAGTGATATAGACCTTGTTATTTCTTTCCCACGCTTTCTCCCCCCAAAATATCCAATGGCGACATTATTTACCGAGAATCATAAGTGTGTTGTGAATAAGAGGCACCCAAAAGCAAATGAAATATGGTCAATTGAAGATGTTGCAAAGCACCCTCAACTTATTGTGTCGCCCAAAAGGGCAAATTTAGTTGGTTCAGCTGATGAATATTTCGAAGAACGAGGCTACAAAAGAAACATTGTTATGACCCTGCCATTTTTCTCCTCAACTGCTGAGTGTGTCGCTTCAACTGATTTACTTGCTTTTTTACCGTCTAAATTGCTAACTCATTCGAATCTTCACAATGTAAAGTGCGACATTAATCTACCAAGTTTTGATGTGGTTATTGCTTGGCATCAAAGATCCGACAAAGACCAATTAAATAAATGGATTAGAAGTAAATTGCTCGACTTAACCTACTAATATGAACCTCTCTTTTAGGAATATTAGCTCTTGGTTTAAAAGTAATTTGGCGCTAACTATTTGATATTATTAGCCCTATAGTTAAATACGAAAAGCTGGATATCGCGTAGATACAGAATAAGCGGCAGAATTCGCTTCCACGTATCGGTAAAAGTAATACCGCAGCTTAAACGTTCATTTTTTTAAAGTTACATGGTAGGTAATCTGACCCATAAGCATTACGAGCTGGAGATCACCTCTTCCAACGAGGATAAAATATCTTCCGTATGTTGCCCTCTTGATGGAACTGCTAATTCACGCGGAACATCATCAGATGAAAATCTAGGTGCTGGTGCAGCCTGTAATTGCCCCTCTGATTTGATCCATATCCCTCTTTGCTTAATATGCTCATTTTGCATCGCAACACTTGGTTCTTGAACAGGAGCTACGCAAGCGTCTGAACCATCAAATACGCTATTCCAATGCTCAATACTTTGACTACTAAATATTGCCTCTAATCGGCGGCTTAACTTAGGCCACAATTTAGGGTTATTTTGTTGTAGAAACTCCTCATCTTTTTCTAACGCTAACTTTTCAAGGAATATTTGATAAAAATGAGGCTCAAGGGATTGAACAGAGAGCCATTGTTCATCTGCACAGCGATAGCAACGACTCCAATGAGGGCCATCCAGCAAGCTATGACCTCGCGTCGTATTCAACGCACCAACACTTTTAGTCGACATCAATAGATTCATCATATGGGCTGAACCGTCTACTATCGCCGCATCAACAACCGTTCCCTTTCCGGTCCTTTCCGCATTCAGCAAACCTGCTAACATACCTGATACTAAATACAAAGCTCCCCCTCCAACATCACCCAACATGGTAGGTGGTGTAAAAGGCGCTTGGTCTGGTGGTGATGCGTACCAAAGAGCACCAGAAAGCGCGATATAATTCAAATCATGCCCGGCATCTTGAGATTTAACGCCATATTGCCCCCAACCAGTCATACGGCCATAAACTAGCTTTTCATTTTCTTTTTGCAACTCTTCTGGCCCCAACCCTAAGCGCTCCATAACACCAGGGCGAAATCCTTCAATTAAACCGTCAGCGCTTTTAACTAACTGCTTGAGTTTTTTGATATCGTCCTGTGACTTTAAGTCTAGTACTAAAGTGCGTTTGCCACGGTTAAGAATGTCCTTTTTCGGCATCATGGGAATAGGTGGTTTTTCTCTTTGCACAACAATAACATCTGCGCCCATATCCGCCAGCATCATCCCTGCAAAAGGACCCGGACCTATCCCTTCAATTTCAATGATTTTTATACCGTTTAACACTTATAAGCCTCTTAATGATCAAGTATTTGTGATAGTAGAAAGTTTTAAAATTATGAATACCAATTAATGAACTAATTAGTATTCACATTTCATTAGACATAATGTTTGCTATCGAATTTTGGCTACTAATTTAAAAATAGTAGTAACCGCGTAATGACCATGTCGAAGGTGGTGCGATAAAGCCATTTACAGTATCTGCCCCAAAGGTGCCAGACAAAGGCACATTACTAGCAAAAGTGACTACTTTTTCATCGGTAACATTAGCGCCTAATAGCTCGATGCCCCAATTTTCAGTTTGTAACGCAGCGGTTATAGTAACCAAACCAACACTGTCAACTTGCCAATCAGGATCTAAATTCTGATGGACATTCTGCTTGTCCGTGTAGTTGTAATTTGCATTAATACTGAATTCAATTTCAGATGTTAATTCGGTGAAATAAGCTAAATTGAGGTTACCAGAGAATTCGGGAGTAAACTGCCCTGTTAATCCGGTGTAATCACAAAGACCAGTGTTAGCATCATATCGACTAGCCAAGTGTGGGTTCAACGTGTCATTTTGTTGCTGGTAGTAACAGTTACCATTTTTATAATCAGTAAATTCATGATCTAAGTATGCACCAGCAAATGATAAGATAATATCTTCTGTGAGCATAACTGAACCATCAACTTCAATCCCTTTTATTTCAGCACTAGCGTTACCAACTACAAAACCAAGCGTGCCATCGAATTGGCTAACCTGTAAATCTTCATAGTCAGTAAAAAACACTGCGGCATTTAATCGTGCCCTTCCTTGCCAGAATGTATTTTTCATCCCTAATTCATAAGCAATTGCTTCTTCACCTTTAAACTCAAATGAGCTAATAGAATTTGCTCTGGCATCAAAGCCGCCTGCTTTAGTACCTTTAGAAGCATTCGCGTAAAGCATAAAATTATCATCAAGGTAATATTGAATTTTGATACTCGGATCTAATTCATTTTCCGTTCTTTTGTCCGCAAGAGAGTGTCCTGTGGTTTGCTCACTTTCAATGCCGAATAATTGTGCGAGTACTAAGGGAGATAAAGGGTTTGTGGTAACTTGTTGAGTAGCATTATCAAGAATATTTAATGAGCGTTCCGCGTCCTTTTTTTCCCTTGTCCACCTAGCACCAAATGCCACACTCAACTCTGGTGTTACATTCCACACCGCTTCGCCAAATATTGAAAAGCTTTCAGAGTCTTGTTCAAACACACGAGCAGCAGAAACCCCAGAAAGGCTAGCACCAAACACAGGGCTACCAGTTAATGCAGTTACCGCTGTTGGCAGCACTGCATTTTGTGGTTCACCAACATTACCGCTTGGCAGCACAATAGCATCATCAAAATCAAGTGTTGAATGTTGATAGAAAAAACCAAACTGCCAATTTAGTGTTTGTTCAACATTAGATGAAAATCGCCCCTCTTGACTGAATTGCTCATATTCTTCATTCATCGGCACCGTGAATATATTGGCGCCAACAAAGTCACAATCACAATTCTCATCAAATTTATAGTCAAGCCAAGCTGTTTTAGCTTCAATATCAAACCCTTCAAAGCCAGAATTAATCGTTAATAAGTACACATTGGACTCATTATTACTAACGTCGCCATTTGATGTGCGAACATAATCGAGATCTGTTTCAGGCAATGCTTGTGTGAGCCCGAATCCGTTACCTAAGGTTACGCCATATGGATTACCCGGATTGCCTTCGTCTTGCAGCACTTCAATTTGTTTACCTACGCTATCAAAAGCATTTCTTTCGTACTTAAAATTAATGGTAGTATCAGTAGTTGCTAAATATAAAAGCTTAGCCCTGACCGTGGTTTCTTCTCTATCTAGTTCATCTCTTGCTAGTGTTTCATTGTATATGTAACCATCCTCTTCAAAATACCTATAAGAGAGGCGGCCAAACAGTTTAGAGTCAATCAACTCACCATTAATAATACCTTGAAATTCACTAATACCGCGCTCACCCGATTTATAAGAAACACTACCTAAATTTTCTTCTTCAACTCTAGCAGTTGATAAGTTGAGTGCTCCACCAATAGCGTTTTTACCAAAAAGAATACTTTGCGGGCCTCTCAGCACCTCCGCCCGCTCCATATCAAAGAAAGGCGCACGAGAAAGTTGCTGTCTAGCATATGAAACGCCATCAACAAATTGCACAACTGACTGTTCAAAGCCTTGGTTATTACCTGTTCCAATACCACGAATGAAAGTTTGTGTACTTAGCCCTGTTTCAGTCATGGATAAATTCGGAATATATAGTTGTAAATCGTCGACTTTATCAACCGCTAGCGTTTGTAGCTCTTCAGCAGACATTGCAGCCACCGAAATGGGCACATCTTGAATATTTTCGACTCGCTTTTGTGAAGTAACTTCAATAACTTCAAGCTTAAGGTTTTCCGCTTGTTCAACTGTTATTTCTTCACCGTAAGCCATTTTTTGTACTGTTAATCCACAAAGTAAACTAACGGCTATCGCAACTTTAGATTTACTGTAACCTGACATAACTTCCCCCATTACCTTATTTCGACAGCCGCAAGCCTTATATCAGCAACACATGTTTTTATAATTAAAGTGTCACTAATGACTGAATAGCAGCTAAAAATTAACGTGAGCGAGAAGCATAAATTGGTTAATTACTGAGCTTAATGACCAAATCGTCCCTATCGATTGACATAAGGTGACATTTTAGTGTGCGACACTCCTCAAGCACCAAAAGGTTATAAATTGGTCTCTTTTGTCAATCATGCTGACATCTTTGGTCATCGTTAAAAAATATCCGCCTCATATACTGAAGTCAGTTACTCACTTCTAAAAGCACTTAACAATTAACTTTTCTATTAACGGTCGACGTTCCCTTTAGAAGTTTCTGCTTTAGAAGTAATCAAAAAAGAAAGGATAATTACATGGTTGGTCAAGCATACATATATGACGCTATTCGCACGCCACGCAGTAAAGGTAAGAAAGATGGTGCCTTACATGAAGTGAAACCTATTGAGTTAGCCGCAGGCCTTTTACGTGAGCTCCAAACAAGATATCACTTAGATACCTCTTATGTTGACGATGTCATGCTTGGGTGTACGGGAGCGATAGGAGAGCAAGGTGGTGATATCGCTAAAGCTGCTGTCCAACATGCCGGCTGGCACGAAAGTGTAGCCGGTGTACAAATGGATAGGTTTTGCGCATCCGGCTTAGAAGCGGTGAACTCAGCAGCGCAAAACGTAATGTCTGGCTGGAACCAATTAATCGTTGCTGGTGGCGTAGAAAGTATGTCTCGAATTCCAATGGGAACTTCGGGTGGAGCAATCCTATTTGATCCTGAATTTGTCACCAAACAAAAAACACCACCACAAGGTGTAGGAGCCGATTTGATCGCTACTCTGGGCGGCTGGAGCCGCGAAGATGTTGACAATTTTGCCATTACATCGCAGCAGCGTGCTGCCTTTGCCAGAGACAACGGTTATTTCGATAAATCTGTAATACCCGTTAAAGATGCTAACGGCCTAACAATTTTAGCCAAAGATGACTTTATTAGACCTGATGTGACGTTAGACGCGCTATCAAAACTGAAACCTTCCTTTGAACAAATCGGCAAGATGGGCATGGACAACACACTCTTGCTGAAATATCCCCAGGTAGAGCGAATCAACCATGTACATACCGCAGGTAACTCATCAGGCATAGTTGATGGTGCAAGTGCGGTACTCATTGGTAGTGAACAGGCCGGAAAAGACTTAGGTCTTACGCCACGTGGCCGCATTGTGGCTGGTGCAATAACCGCTACAGAGCCATCTATCATGCTAATAGGTCCAGGGCCTGCCGCAGAAAAATGTTTAAAAATTGCAGGTTTGACTAAAAATGATATTGACCTTTGGGAAATTAATGAGGCATTTGCCTCAGTTGCTTTACGTTACATCCAAGATTTAGATATCGATCCCGCAATGACGAATGTTAACGGTGGTGCGATTGCAATGGGACACCCTCTTGGCGCTACTGGCGGAATTCTAGTGAGCACCATGCTTGATGAGTTAGAAAGAAGGGGGCTAAAACGGGCGATGTTATCACTATGTGTAGGTGGTGGCATGGGTATTTCCACAATCATTGAGCGACTTTAATTCCCTGAGGAGACATTGAAATGACTGTATTTAATTATCAAAAAGATGCTCAAGGCATTGTCACGATCACAATGGATATGACGGGGCCAGTAAACACCGTCAATGACGAATTTTATGACGTCATGCTTGACACCGTGTTCAAACTAGAAAAAGAAGATAACTTAACTGGAGTGATATTTACTTCAGCGAAAAAAACGTTCTTTGCTGGTGGTGACATCAAAATGTTGATGGCATTGCAACCTGGTGAAGAAGATAAAATCTTCGACGTGGTTGAAGCAAACAAAAAGCTTTTTAGACGGCTTGAGTTATTACCTGTACCAGTTGTATCTGCAATCAATGGTGCGGCACTAGGTGGCGGTTTTGAGTTAGCATTGAGTTGTAATTACCGCATGGCGGTCAATGCTCGTCATCTTGAAGTTGGATTACCTGAAGTTTCACTAGGATTATTACCTGGTGCTGGAGGTGTAGTACGTCTGACAAATCTATTAGGGTTAGAAAAAGCGCTACCACTATTACTTGAAGGTAAAAAATTAAAAGCAGAACCAGCATTAAAATCAGGACTTATCGATGAACTCGTTGAATCAGCTGAATCATTAATTCCTACGGCAAAAAAATGGATTTTAGCAAATAAAGAAAATGCCGACGCATATACCCAACCATGGGACCAAAAAGGAAATAAAGTGCCTGGTGGCAAAATGAATCGTCCTGCCATTGCACAAATGGCCATGATGGCCCCTCACATGTTAATGAAAAAAACACAAGGCTTGCTACCTGCGCCGGAGGCAATTCTGGACATTGCAGTGCAAGCACTAACCGTTGACTTTGACACTGCATTACGTATTGAATCAAGAAAGTTCTCATCGCTGCCAACTTCAAAAGAAGCTAAAAATATGATGAGTGCGTTTTTCTTTCAGCTTAACCAAGTAAACGGGGGCGTCAGCCGACCTAAAGACATTACTCAAACTAAGGTGAGTAAGGTAGGCATTATTGGTGCAGGAATGATGGGGCAAGGTATTGCTACGGTATCTGCTAAAGCTGGTATAGAAGTCATACTAAAAGATGTTTCACTTGAAGCCGCAGAAAAAGGTAAGGCCTATACTGCGATGGTAATGGACAAAGCCATTGCTCGAGGGCGTGCTGATGAAGCGAAAAAGGCCTCAGTATTAAATTTAATCACTGCCACCGACAGCGATGAGGACTTAGCTGGTTGTGATTTGATTATTGAAGCGGTATTTGAAAATTTAGAACTTAAAAATAAAATCACTCGCGCTACAGAAGGCAACCTAAAAAAAGAAGGCGTCTGGGGGTCAAATACTTCAACCTTACCTATTACAAAACTAGCTGAGGCAAGTAACAACCCTGAGAAGTTTATCGGCATTCACTTTTTCTCTCCAGTAGACAAAATGCCACTCGTTGAAATTATTTGTGGCGAACAAACTAGCGATAAAACACTGGCAAAAGCCTTTGATTATGTGCAACAAATTCGTAAAACCCCGATTGTAGTGAACGACAGCTTAGGTTTTTTTACCTCGCGTACGTTTGCCTCACAATTGAGTGAAGCAGCTCAATTGGTCGCTGAAGGGGTTCACCCTGTACGTGTTGATAACCTTGGTAAAGCACTTGGCATGCCTGTCGGGCCCCTGACCGTAAACGATGAAGTAAGTTTACGCTTAGGCGTTGAAATTATAGAGACACAAGTAGCCATGGGGCTTCGAAGTTTAGAAAATGATTCTCGTCCCTTAGCTACCAGTTTAAGTAAGACATTAGTAAAAGAATATAATAGAGGTGGCCGTTACCATGGTGATGGGGGCTATTTTAACTATAACGAAGATGGAAAAACCATCTGGCCCAAATTGCTTGAGTTGTACTACAAACCAGAGGTTGAAATAAGCGATAGAGATATTAAAGACCGCTTATTATTTTCCAATGTTCTCGAAACACTTCACTGCCTAGAAGAAGGCGTATTGCGCAACGTTCCTGATGCCAATATTGGCTCTATTTTTGGGATCGGTGCTCCTATTTGGACAGGCGGCTATCTGCAATTCATCAATACATTTGGCCTACAAGCTTTTAAGCAAAGATGTGAAGAGCTTGCAGAGCGATATGGTGAACGCTTCAACCCACCGCAAATACTCGATAAAAAAATTGCAGCTAATGAGACCTTCGAGTAATTCACATGCAAATATACAGGGGCCTTACCTAACAAAAATCTAATTACATTTGTAAGGTCCTTGCTACGCAATTCTATTTGAAATAAAAGTGAAGTTGAGGGAAAGATGACAGAATTAAAAACACCATTAGAAATGCTACATCGTTGGGAAAACACAACCCCAAATGAAGTGTTCTTAAGGCAATCATTGGGCGACAGCAGCTGGCAAGAATATACTTGGCAAGATGTTGGCGATAAAGTGAGAAGAATTACCCAGTTTATTCGTTCACTAAATCTTCCTGATAAAAGTAAGATCGCCTTATGGTCATGCAATTCCGCTGATTGGATATTAGTTGATCTAGCCATCATGCTCAGTGGACATATCAGTGTTCCGCTATATCCTGGACAAAGTAAAAAATCGACAAAATTTATTTTAACTGAGTGTGATATATCTCTTATGTTCATAGGCGCTTGTGGCCAAGAAGAGCATATTGAAGATATTGTTTCTTCACAAATAACCACGGTTGCTATGTTTGGTTGTTCGATAAAAACAAATGAAAGCTTACTTGAAATTTATTCAGACTTTCCCCCGTATACAGCTTCATATTTACCTGAACGAAATGATTTGTTTACCATTGTTTATTCTTCCGGTACCACAAGTGACCCAAAAGGGGTTATGCACACGCACGGAACAGTAGGTGCTGTCACTCCAGGTACCGCAAAATCACTACGTATGGAGACTTATTCCGGTAAAAACAGTCCGCAACGAGCCCGATTATTTTCTTTCCTTCCCTTATCGCACATGGCTGAGAGAGCAGCCATTGAGTTTACGGGTTTATATACCAATGCCTGCATATCATTCTCCGCGGGTATCGAAAGCTTTCAGCAAGAAATAATGAGCGTACAGCCGACATTTTTCTTCGCTGTGCCTAGGCTTTGGGTCAAATTTAAAGCCTCGGTAGATGCGAAAATTCCACCCGCAGCACAACCGTCATTGACCGATGCAGATAAGCACCAGATACGAGAAATGTTGGGATTAAGTCAAGCAAAAGTGATTATTACAGGTTCAGCACCTTTAGCAGCAGATATACACAACTGGTTTCTAGATATGGGTATTGTGTTAAGAGAAGCATACGGTTTAACTGAAACGTTTGCGACAGGCACCATATGGCTAAAAGATGATAAGCCCATGGCTGGTAGTGTCGGTACTGCGGGCAGTAATGATGTTGAAATTAAACTGTCATCTCAAAACGAAGTACTAATTCGTGGCAAAGGTATTATGGCTGGCTATTATAGAAATGAGCAAAAAACTCGAGAATCACTTAAAAATGGTTGGTTTCATACTGGCGACCTAGGCGACTTGGATAACATGGGGAACCTAACGATTAAAGGTCGTATTGGCGAAGAGTTTAAAACCAGTAAAGGTAAATTTATTCACCCAGCTCCTATAGAAAGTAAATTTAAAAGCCTAAAACAATTAGACCAGTTTATTGTTATTGGTCAAGGGCTAGCTCAACCGGTACTCGTTGGTACTATCTCTGAATTAGGCCAACAGTTATCCGAAAATGCATTAACAAGCACATTATTAGACGCACTCAAGGAAATAAATAATACCTTG
This sequence comes from Thalassotalea sp., assembly GCA_022448425.1. Taxonomy (GTDB): domain Bacteria; phylum Pseudomonadota; class Gammaproteobacteria; order Enterobacterales; family Alteromonadaceae; genus Thalassotalea_F. Next base: position 24,133 of record JAKVCY010000186.1, read on the forward strand.
CCTCAATACGAGCAAGTGTCACATATCATGTTATCTTCAACGCCTTGGACCATAGAAAATGGGCTACTAACACCAACGTTAAAGCTACAAAGGAAAACAATTGAAACATACTATTACTCCGATGTTTGCGAACATATAACCGAACAAGGTATCGTGCAATTGTCAATATAGACGCATTTATTAGTTGGCATTAATAAGTGATTTCAATCGAAACTATGCCCTTAATTGCAAAGTTCAATTGGACTTTTTGCTTCTTAAACCTTCCCCCTTTAAAGTATAGAATGATTTAAAGGGGTTACTTTTGGCGATAACATCATGAAGCAACAAGAGCATACAATTCATACCGCTTTTTTGACCTTACTATTAACAGGCTCGACAAAAACACAACCTAGCATTAATGATGTTCTGAATGAACTAGGTTACCCTTGTGACTTTTTTAAACACAATAGTGAGCGATTTCCATCTAAAAAGCTCGGACGACTTTTAAGATTACTCGCGGTAAAGTTTAATGATGAAACGTTTGGTTTTTTTCAACGCCCAAGCAAACTAGGCGCAATGAAGATGGCTGTGACCATAGCGCTTCACGCTGCAACGTTGAGAGGTGCTATTTATAAGTTCATTAATTTTTGGTCGCTAATTCATGATGACGTAAAGCTAGAATTGGTTGAGAATGGCGAAGAAGCAAGTATTCAAATTAAGCTAGATTCACCTATGAGTCAGAGAAATACTACCATCTACATTGGTTTAGTATTGTTCTTGTTTCGCTGGATGTCTTGGGTTGTTAATAAACGCATTATCTTAAATAGAACAAAATTTATCGGCGACACTCCTTTCTATCATAATGATCTTAGTAGTGTAATACCATGCCCATATTATTTTGAAAGTAAAACGACTGAAATATGCTTTAGGAGAGTAGATTTAGATTTAACAGTTGCCCAACAGTATGAAAACGTTCCCTCTTATATAAAAGCCCTACCAAATTTTATTACCACTCGCATATTTGACTCCACGATAACAGCCCAAGTAAAACAAATATTGCGAGAACAAGAAAATATCGAAGCATTACCACTCAAAATTGTCGCAGAAAAGCTAAATAAGAGTCCACAAACCATTAGAAGATACTTGAAACAAGAAGATATTACTTTTGCGGAAATTAAAGAAAATGTTCGCAAAGATACCGCTATTTATCACTTAACAAAAACAGACACGCCAATTAAAAACATTTGCTATCTAGTCGGTTTCTCTGAGCCTAGTGCATTTAACCGCGCTTTTAAAAAATGGACGGGCTACACACCTGGTGAATATAGAGACATCTCTTAAAGCTTCACTCAACATGATTCATTTTGTCTATCGCATAAGCTTTTCAGTCACCTAACCATATCAAAACTATTGCTACAGTCTACTCACTGGTGTTTGATTCAATGAGGAGACACAGATGATTCCAAGAAAAATATATGAAACAGAGCAAGAGCAGTTTCGAGACAGTGTCCATAAATTTTTAAAGATAGAAGCAGAGCCATACCATAGCCAATGGGAAAAGGATGGACAGATTGACCGTGATCTTTGGCGCAAAGCTGGAGAAATGGGATTTTTAGCGCCCAATGTACCTGAAGCTTATGGTGGACTTGGTCTTGATTTTCGTTATAACGCCATTGTCTCTGAAGAAATTAGCCGCCTAGGTTTATCAGGCATTGGCTTTGCTTTACATTCAGATATTGTAGTTCCGTATCTCATTAACAATGGCAATGAGGTACAAAAACAAAAATACTTACCAGGCTGTATTTCAGGTGACATAATTACAGCAATTGCAATGAGCGAGCCGGGCACAGGATCCGACCTACAAGGAATAAAAACCACTGCGGTATTAGACGGAAATGAATACCTTATCAATGGTTCAAAAACGTTTATTACTAATGGGCAACAAGCCGACTTAGTGATTGTAGTGTGTAAAACTGATCCAGCAGCAGGAGCAAAAGGTACCAGCTTAATCCTAGTAGAGGCAGGGACTCCTGGCTTTGAAAAGGGCAGTAATCTTGAGAAAATCGGCATGAAAGCTCAAGACACCTCTGAGTTATTTTTTCAAGATGTACGTGTACCAAAAGAAAATCTGCTCGGTGAAGAAGGCATGGGCTTTTTATATTTAATGCAGGAGTTACCTCAAGAACGTCTTAGCATCGCCATAAATGCCATGAGCAACATGGAAGCAATTTTAGAACAGACTGTTGATTATGTTAAAGATCGTAAAGCATTCGGTAAACCTATATCAGCTTTTCAAAATACTCAATTCACACTGGCTCAGTTAGATGCAGAAGTTACCGCAATGCGCGTTTTTGTCGATAGATGCATAGAGCTTCATATCGCAGGACAATTAGATACGGTTACAGCCTCAAAAGCAAAACTGCTAACCACTGACTTGCAGTGCAAACTCATCGATGAGTGTTTACAACTTCACGGAGGATACGGGTATATGTGGGAGTACCCAGTAGCTCGAGCTTTTGCAGATTATCGAGCACAGCGTATCTATGGCGGGACCAATGAAATAATGAAACTAATTATCTCCCGAAAATTATTGGAGTAAATCGCCTTCCAATTACAAGGTTGGTTTTCGTATAAAAAATGTTTATTCTAACTGGTAAATTTATCATTGGAGACAAATATGCCTCTTAGCCCTGTAGGTATAGTTCATACAATCGTGGGAATAATTGCCCTGATTTTTGGTATTAAATCAATTTGGAGTAATAAACAGATCCTACTCTCTTCTTTATCAGGAAAAGTTTATCTTGGAGCAACCTTCATTACAGCGGCAACAGCTCTGACTATTTTTAAACATGGTAGTTTTAATCCGGCACACGGGTTAGCTATTTTGACGCTTGCGGCCGTAATTGTTGGCATTGCTATAGAAAAATATCCACTCTTTAAATCTTGGAACAAGTATTTTGTGAACCTAGCATTTTCAAGTACATTTCTTTTTCATTTACTACCGACGGCAACTGAAATTTTAACTCGATTTCCTATGAATTCACCTGTTGTATCTGAGTTTAAAGACCCGATTTTACAAAACACATTCACCGGCATTCTATTGCTTTTCATACTTTTTATAACTTTACAAATGCATTGGCTAAGGAAACAGCCCAGCAAATAAAAAGTTTAAGATAGATAAATCACCAAATATCAGAAAGTAAGTTAGCTGAATGAATTGAGTTAACCATCGAGTATATTAGTACTAACGTTACATAAAAAAGCGAGCTTCATAGAGCTCGCTTTTCATTTTGAGAGTTTCCAACTAGATTTGCAGTTTCCAACTTCAATTGTCGTGATCAAAATGTCATTTACGAATAAAGTTTGCAACTTAAGCGCTTTGATTTAAAAGGATTTAATATCAAATGCAAGTTTGAAACAAAATGAATAAAGCCTTACTTTTGAGCTTTAGGGTAAAAATAAAGTTTGAAACTCCTATTTTTACATTTTTGCAATTTACAAAAGTAAGATTTGAACCTTGCTCAGTGCCTTTTACTTGAGTGCCAACTCCCACAAAAATCACATTTGTACTCAAACAAAGGTACATCAAATGTCATTATTTGATGTTGCTTTTCTATAAACCTATTCCATTACAAATCTGAATTTATATCTAACTTATAAACATTATTTGAAAATCTCATTTGCTCTCCGAAAAAGTTAAACTTTTCAGGGTTTGGGTACCTCACAACGTGTCTAAAGAAACGATGAAAAGCAAGCATTGATGCTGCATATCCTGTAGCAATAAACAAAACATTTCTCTCTTCTTCCGTTAGCACTCTTATCTCTTCATAACCCGCTATTATTTCTTCCATTATTTCTAGGTTCAA
>JAKVCY010000187.1 GCA_022448425.1 Thalassotalea sp.
TCTGCTGCCCATTGCGCTGAACCTGTTGAAAACACTGGAGCTGACCTTATCGCTAAATCAAAATAGATCTGATCGAGGTATGCAAAATAAGTTCAAAAAAATCCCCCGATTTTCATCGAGGGATTTGTGTATGAAAGACAGGCTATTGCTACCTTTTTTATTGGTAATAAGTGATGAGAAACGAAGGCTCTTTTTAAGGGGGCTAAGTTAAATTACTACGGATTTAACTGGCTTAACTCGTTGATGCGCGTTCTGCTCATCTCGATATAACATCGTTTAAACACTGAACTCGCATTAGGATCAGGTGACATTGCAAGGTATTGCCAACGACAATTGTTTTCACGAAAACTAATAAAATTACTTTGTGTACGCTTAAACATTTTTAATGCACCACTGCGTCCGGTTTTAAGGGCAAGTTCTTCTAATATGAATGTTTGGTTATTAACCCAAGTTTGTAATTCTCTATCAGTAGATGCCTTTACAGTGTCTAGGCAACGAGAATAAGCAACGTCATCTTCAGTAATGTTGTCGCAGTCTTTCAGTGTCTTAGCCTCGAGATTGAAGCCAGACATTAACAGTACTAAGACAAATAAACTTTTCTTCATTGCTAAACCTTAAGCGGGTAAAACTTTCTTATAGGGTTTTACGATAACTTTTTCGTACACGCCAGCATCGATATATGGGTCAACATCTGCCCATGCTTTGGCATCTTCAAGTGAATTAAATTCAGCTACGACTAATGAGCCTGTGAAGCCTGCTTCTCCTGGATTCTCGGCGTCGATTGCAGGGCAAGGACCTGCTACAAGCAAACGGCCTTCGTCTTGAAGCTGTTCTAGTCTTGCTAAGTGCGCCTCTCTTACTGGCATACGCAGAGGTAAGCTGTTGGCTACATCTTCACTATAGATCATGTAATACATGGGCTTTATATCCTTGTCTAATTAATTTGTTTTTACTTGATTATTCTTTATTTTCAGGGGAAGAGGCCTGGTCTTCATCTTCTTGAGGAAAATATTTGTATAACGCCATTATTGAGCTGATCGCGAACACGAACGTCATTCCCATTAAACCAAATACCTTAAAGTTTACCCAAACTTCCTGGCTGAAATTAAACGCTATGTACACGTTGAGTAAGCCACAGAATGTGAAAAAGCCAACCCAGCTTAGGTTGAGCTTATTCCAAATATTATCAGGCAGCTCAAGTGCCTCACCCATTAATTGTTTAATAAGGTTCTTTTTAAAAACGTATTGACTGACAACTAACCCCATTGCGAAGAATAGATTTACGATAGTGACCTTCCATTTTAAGAATGTGTCGTCTTTAAGGAAGATGGTAAGTCCACCAAAGCCTGCTATTAAACCAAATATAATCCAGTTTTTGGTTGGAACCTTCTGTTTTGTCGCGAAAAAATAAAGGATATGAAGAGCAGCACCAACAATTAGGGCTATAGTCGCTGTGTAGATATCGTAAAACTTATAGATGACGAAAAATAAAATGAGTGGAACGTATTCAAATAGTGTTTGCATAAATTGAATAAATGCTGTGGGCTAAGGCTCGTCATTCTACATAATGGAGCGGCCTTAGCCAACGTTAAAGTAGCCAATTTGCGTCAACCAGCCATCAAATTGCGGTTATCGGCAATGCTATGAATTAGACGATATTATTGGTGAGTCATTAGGCCAAATGGGTCGTCGATTGAATGGGCAGGTTCAGTAAACCATTTAGGGCCGTTTTCAGTCATGTAAAAGTGATCCTCTAATCGAATACCGAACTCTTTAGGTAACACCAACATGGGCTCATTTGAAAAAGTCATACCAGGAGCTAATAGCGTCTTTTCACTGCCGACTAAATAAGGCCACTCGTGAATATCCAGCCCCGTGCCATGTCCTGTTCTGTGCGGACAACCAGGTGTTTGATAACCAGGGCCCATGCCGTGAGCTGCTAGTAAATCACGAGCAGCGGTGTCTGCAACACCACAAGGCTCCCCTATTTTTGCCGCGTTAAAAGCCGCTAATTGCGCATCTTTTTCCAGTTGCCACATCGCTCGTTGTCGATCTGATGGCTCTCCAAATACATAGGTTCTGGTAATGTCAGAGTTGTATCCATATAGCTGACAACCTGTATCGATAAGTACAACGTCATTTGTATCGAGGGCCTTCGGGTTCTTAACACCATGTGGGTAGCTAGAATCTTCGCCAAACAATACGATACAAAATGATGAACCATTTACTGCCCCGACTTTTCGGTGGGCTTTATCAATAAATTCAGTCACTTCTTTGGTGGTTATACCTTCATGCAGTATGCTTGCAGCAGCTTGTTGTACACGGAGTGTCATGTCTTTTGCACGCTGCATTAGAGCAAGCTCACGTTCAGATTTACACATTCTACAGCCAGCAGTCACTGTCTTTGCGTCAACGAAATGAGTATTTGATAAAAGCTGTTGTAAGCCATTGGCAATGAAGAACGGCGTTGCTTCGTCAAGACCTAAGGTGCCAGATGCAGTACCTTTTTCTGCCAATAACTCTGCAACCAACTGGTAAGGACTTTCATGCTCATGCCAGCCGTAGATTGGCCCTTTAATTTGCATATATTGGGTGAGGGTATCTACTTCAAAATGTGGTGCGATGTAAAAGATATCACCTTGTTGCGGAATAACTGCTGCTACCATACGCTCGCTGGCATACCAACGCGTACCGGTAAAATAATACAAATTAGATCCAGCGTTTAGGTACACAGCATCAATGTTTTGGGCTTTCATAAGCGCCTGAGCTTTCTCTATACGTGCCTGATATTCAGAGATTTGAATATCTTCAATACCATCTGTCATATTTGACAAGCCTGAAAGTGCTTGCTCTGGTGTGCAGCCACCAATACCATTGCCATTTATGTTCATATTCAATCACGTTTTATTTAATATTGCATACAATATACCTTAAGTGGGGCGTGCAGAAAATACGTATTATTAAAAACATGTATTTTCTTTTCGTTTCAACTTGATTTAGGCCTCATTAATGCGGCCGACAACTAAGATAGGAGGCGTCAGCTATAGCGCTTGTTTTAACTGTGTAGCTGTTAGGATTAGCGTGGGATCGGCTTCTTGAAAGTGCTCAACTCTTGCAACTGCCTGAGGTAGTCCTGCATCAGCTGCAGTCATAAGCCAAGCAAGTCCTAGCGCAGGATTTTCTTCAACTCCTTCAGAAAGGAAAAATGCACGTCCAATCGCGCCTCTCGACTTTAAGCAGCCTAGGCTCGCTGCTTTTTTAAAGAGTGGAATAGCCTGTTCGAATTCGCCGCTTTCTCTGAGTGCTTTGGCTTGGTTGAATAGGCTTTCTGCGTACTCCTTCTCATCAAAGGTATCGTTATCTAAATCTATTTGCGTCTCTGGTGAACCATTCATTGATTCTTGTACTTTCTGGTGGTCATGTGCCTCCACTTCAACCGGCTGAGCTTTGTCGGAATTTACCTCTTCCTCTGATACGTGCGAATAGCCAATCGATGCCGTATTTAAGCTGTTCACGGCTAAGTCATCGTCAGCAAAGATGGCTTTGATATCTATATCTTTCGGCTTTTGCTGGATGAAACTCGACATCACTGTGTCATACCTTGCGTTGAGTTGCTCAATCGTGCTTTGTTGCTGGGATATTTGTTGTTTGAAGTAACTAATATCTTGATGTAGCTGAGCAATCGTTTGCTGATGCATCGCTGTTTGCTCGGCGTGAGACGATTTCAATGAACTAATGTATTGAGTATTTGCCAAGTCCACACGAGCTTGCTGTTTCTCATGTTGCCTTTCAAACTGGTTTAGTACGTTATTGATGGTTTGTTCGTAGTTTGATTTCATTTTTTCAAACCAACGAAATATTTGACTTGGTGCTTTGAAATTATCAGATGACATGTGAATTTGGTCGACAAAAACAGTCTTTTCACTTTAATAGTTTCGCAATTTTAAATCAAACGCCTTTTTTGGAAACTCACTACTTTTGAGGGGGTATTGAGGCATTACTAAATAAATGGTCTATATCGAAAGTGAAAATAAGTTGTTACAAAACAGAAAATAGAAAATAGGCTAGTGGGAAGAAAAATATCTTCAATCTGCAATTTGACCAGAGGGTCAAGGATAGACGTGGTTGAGGCGAATATTAAATAAACTGAGTGATTAATAGATTGTTAATAAAGCGCTGAGTGATTAACAGGTTGTTAATGAGGAGTTAAAAATGTTTGTTAAATCAACAATATGCTTGACCATGCATTATATTCACCTATATTTTTATTAGCCTGCGCAAATCGCATAATGTCAGGGGCGCTTAATTAAGGATGAATTATGTTCACATTTCCTGCCGAGTTAACAATAGCTAACGCAGAACAATTTAAGGAAGCTCTGCTGGCGTATCAATCCGAAGAGCCAAATTTTCCCATTAATGATGAGGCCGTAGTCAAAATTGACACCATTGGTGTCCAATTGATTATCGTCACGCTCTACTATCTTTTATCGTTGAATAAAACTATTGAGTGGCAATGCAAGTCTCCTGTTGTAAGAGAGAGTATTGCCAAGCTGGGTGTAAAAGATCCTATGGTTTTGCAGTATTTGGATGCGCAAGGTAATTAAAATTAGAAATAAAGGAATTTTAGAATGGCCAAAGTGCTTGTTGTAGATGATTCAAATTCAATTCGTGACATGGTGAGTTTTACGCTCAAAGGGGCGGGCCATCAAACTGTGGAAGCAGTGAATGGTCAAGAAGGGTTATCGAAAGCCCAAGCTGGTGGTTTTGATTTAGTAATTTCTGACGTCAATATGCCGATTATGGACGGTATTACTTTGTGTCAAGAACTAAGAAAACTCCCTAGCTTTAAATTCACGCCAATTTTAATGTTAACGACTGAAAGCTCTACAGACATGAAAATGAAAGGTAAAGCTGCTGGCGCAACGGGTTGGTTAGTTAAACCGTTTAATCCAGACAAATTATTGTCAACAATCAAACGTGTAATCAGGTAGCTAGTTATGAGCGTCGACCTATCGCAGTTTATTCCGACTTTCTTGGCAGAAAGTTTTGAAGGCTTAGAAATTATGGAGTCCGGGTTATTAAACCTAGAAGCCGGCGATAGTGAAATGATCAATGCCATATTTCGCGCTGCTCATTCGATAAAAGGAGGAGCTGGCACATTCGGTTTCGGTCATGTCACTGAATTCACGCATTTGGTTGAAACCTTGTTGGATGAAATGCGTGATGGTCGACGTGAAATTAATCCACAAGAAAAAGAAGTGCTACTCGCTTCAGTAGATTGTATTCGCTTGATGATTGAAGCGATTCAAAATGAAAACGAGTATGATGATACATCTATCGTGATGGTAAGTGTGCAGTTATCAGAACTGCTAGCGAATGGCAATGAGCCAGCTCAGACCGACAAAGGTTTAAGCAGTTCGTCAGAGCCACTCGATTTGACACCATCAAATACCACTAAATGGAATATTCTGTTTATACCTGAGCACCACTTAGTGCAAACAGGTAACGATCCGTTGTTATTGTTCAGCGCTCTAGAAGATTTTGGAGAGTTAACGGCAACAGCCGTGTTAGACAACTTACCTTCAATTACTGAAATGGATGTGGAAGAGCTCTGCATGCATTGGCAACTTACACTCATTTCTGATAATGCAACGGAAGACGATATTCGTGAGGTATTTGAATGGGTAGAAGATGAGTGTGAGCTGACAATTTCTGAGGAAGAGCTTGAGCAACCTATGCAAGAGGAGAGTGGTTCAACTGAAACTGGAGAACACGAGAACGGATCTGTTGACGCTACGCCATCGTCAGAACAACAATTGTCCAATGACGACGAACAGTTGACTCAAACTGACTCTACTGCTGATACAAATAAAGCTGACAGCCAAGCAAGCAATGTAACTGCGTTATCGCCCAGTACTGACGATAACAACTCTCCAAAGGCACCGAAAACACCAGCTAAATCTAAAGCAAAAACTGACCAAGGTTCGATTCGAGTGGGCGTCGACAAGGTTGATAGCTTAATTAACCTTGTTGGTGAGCTTGTCATCACGCAAAGCATGCTGTCCGAGTTGGGGAATGATTTTGATCTATCAAAGGTTGAGAAATTAACCGCAGGTCTAGAGCAGTTGCTACAGAATACTAAAGAATTACAAGAAAGCGTTATGCGTATTCGCATGCTACCTATTAGTTTCGCATTTAACCGCTTTCCTCGATTAATTCATGATTTGTCGATGAAAACCGGCAAAGATATAGAGCTCATTATTAACGGTGAAAATACTGAACTAGATAAGACGGTTATGGAACAGATTGGTGATCCATTGGTGCACTTGGTGCGCAATGCGGTTGACCATGGTATCGAACCTGTAGAGAAAAGGCTCGCTGCGGGTAAATCTGAAAAAGGTACTATTTGGCTAGATGCTTACCATCAAGGCGGCAGCATCGTCATTGAGATTCGAGACGATGGTGGCGGCATAAATCGTGACGCAGTGTTTAATAAGGCTGTCGAAAAAGGCTTAGTTGAGCCCAACGCCACCTTAACCGATAACCAAGTCTTTGAGCTTATTTTCGAGCCTGGGTTTTCCACAGCCAAACAACTTAGCGATATTTCGGGCCGTGGCGTTGGGATGGACGTTGTTAAGCGCAATATTCAATCGCTTGGCGGCCGTATTCAAGTTGAATCAACGAAAGGTCAGGGCAGTACGTTTAAAGTACATTTACCGCTGACACTAGCTATCTTAGATGGTCAGTTAGTAAGAGTGGGCGAAGAAGTTTTTGTTGTGCCACTGATTACCATTGTAGAGTCGCTTCAGGCAAAACCTGAACTCATTAATAAAGTATCGGGCGACATGATGCTGTATCGATTGCGAGAAGACAATGTCCCGGTAATTCCTATCTTCCAATTGTTTAACCTGCCGGCTGAAAGTCAGTCAGTAGATAATTCTTTGCTCGTAGTAGTCGAGGCTGACGGGCAGAAGGTAGGCCTGATGGTCGACGATCTACTCGCACAGCAGCAGGTTGTAATTAAAAGTTTAAAAGATAATTATCAGGACGTAGCGGGTATATCCGGTGCAACAATTCTCGGTGACGGCTCTGTAGCAATGATCGTAGACGTTCCCGGGATTATTCAGATGGCACTTGAAATAGCACAGCAAAAGCAGAAACAGCGAAACAACGTTTACCAACTAGAAGGAGCGCTTAACTAATGGACATTCAAGCTTTAGCGCAAGAGATCCCAGTAGAAGGAGAGTACTCTCTTGAAGGAATCGACTTCATTACCAATGGTGAGCAATATTTAACTTTTGTGTTAGATACGGAGCACTACGCAGTCGATATTCTTTGCGTTGAAGAGATACGCAGTTGGGAAAAACCGACGAAAATTCCTAACGCTCCGACACATGTTAAAGGTGTTATCAATATGCGCGGTGTCATAGTTCCAGTCATTGATTTGCGTATTAAGTTTGGGATAGGTGAAGTGGCCTACTGTAAAACGACCGTTGTTATTGTCCTGACGTACGAATCCGATGCTCAAAGTCGCACAATAGGCTTTGTGGTAGATGCTGTGTCAGACGTACTAAATGCTGAAGAAAGTGAGATCAAAGCAGCCCCTGCGTTTGGTGGCATTATTCCACACCATTACGTTAACGGTTTGGTTAATGTTGGTGAAGGCGTAGTGACACTGTTAGATGTTGAAGCACTTCAGCAAATTGAACCTCATGAAGTGGGGTAACACAATGGAACAAGAATACTTAACCTTTTTACTCAATGGCGAAGAATTTGGCGTAGATATTTTGTGTGTACAGGAAATTAGGGTGCTGAGTAAAGTAACAGAACTACCTAATAAACCTGACTATTTGAAAGGCGTGATAAATTTACGTGGTGTCATTATTCCTATCGTTGACTTGAGACAACGGTTTGGCAAAGAGCCTATGGAATATAACGATAAAACGGTCACTATCATTTTGAAGAGTCAAGATTCAAGAAATCCTTCAATTGTCGGCATTATTGTCGATGCGGTATCTGATGTATATAAATTTAGCGTAAGTGATATTCGACCTTCGCCGTCGCTTGGAAATCAAATCGACAATTGCTTTCTTAAAGGCCTAGCGACTGTCGAGAGCAAGTTAATCATATTGCTTGATACCAACAATTTATTAAATCAAAACGAACTTTTTACAGTAGACAACGAAGTAGAAGAAGCTGAGTTGCTTGTCGATTAGATACAAGCCTGGATAGGATTACACATCATGACACCAAAGCAAAACATTGCAGTTATCGAAAGCTGGAAAAAAGTACAGCCGATTGCATCTCAAGTCTCTCAGGTTTTTTATGACGACCTTTGCGAAAAACATCCAAGTCTCAAGGCTTTTTTAGGCGAAGAGCTTTCGATCGCGAGAGACCAATTGGTGGCTAACCTAAATTCACTGGTTGAGACTTTAGTGGCAACTGATGAAGTTGTCATCGAAGACTTAGCAAAACATTTGCGTATTGGATTGGCTCCCGAGCAGTTTTCAGATGTAGGGCCTGCTTTATTAACATCTCTGGAAGTTGGACTTGAAAAAGACTTTACCGCGACAGTAAAGCGAGCATGGACAGCTCTGAATAAGTTAATTGTGGCAGCGATGGCACAACAAGGCGCAAAGGGCACACCTTTAAATAAAGGAAACAAAGAGACTATGGGTACATCTGCCACTACTGATAACGAATTGGCCGTTAGGCTTCAAGGCGCATTAGACCAATCTTCAACTGCATTCATGATGATCGATAGAGATTTTATCGTGACTTACGTGAACCAAGCGACGATGGATTTATTATCTGAGCATGAGGCGACATTTCAAGTGAAGTGGCCAAACTTTGAAGCGGATAAAGATAAGGTTATCGGCTCATGTATCGACGTGTTTCATGAAAGGCCAGAGCATCAGAGAGAGTTGTTATCGGATGCGTCAAATTTGCCGTGGAAAACAGATATCCCAATTGAATATCTAACAATAGAAATTAACGTTACTGCGATTCATGACGGGGATGGCAATCACATAGGCAACTCACTCGAGTGGCAAGATGTAACACAAGCCCGACACCAAGAAAACCAAGCTGTTCAGTTGCAAGGTGCCGTTGACCAATCAAATACGCCAAGCATGTTTATCGATCGTGATTTCAATATCACTTATGCGAATAAAGCTACATTGCAACTGTTGAAAAAGCATGAGGCAGTATTTGCTACAAAATGGCCAGGCTTTAGAGCAGATAAAGAACAGTTGATTGGTACTTGTATCGATGGATTTCATGTAAACCCTGACCATCAGCGTGCGTTGTTAGCTGATCCGAGTAACCTTCCTTGGACTACCGATATTCATATTGAGCACCTTACTTTTGAACTCAACGTGACTGCGATAAACGATGCTCAGGGTAATTACATCGGCAATTCGCTGGAATGGCAGGATGTCACAGAAGTGCGCGATAAAGCGGTGCAAGTTGGACGCTTAATGTCAGCCGTTGAAGGTATGACGACCAATCTAATGATGGCCGATACCAAAGGTAACATCGTTTATGCAAACCCTTCAGTATTAAACATGTTACGTCGACGAGAAGCTGAGTTAAAAGCGGTTTTACCTGCCTTTAACATTGATACGCTCTTGGGTACTAATTTTGATTCGTTCCATAAAAACCCAGCTCATCAACAAAATTTGTTAGGTAATCCTGATAATTTGCCTTATACCACAGAAATTTCTGTTGCAGGCTTGGCCTTCCAATTAATTGCGATACCACTAAGAGATGATAAGGGCGTGCACTTGGGTAGTGCAGTGCAATGGCTTGACTTGACAGAGCAAAAAGACACGCAAAATCAAGTTGAAGGCCTGATTAACGCGGCGATCTCTGGAGAGCTAACTCGTCGTATTGATACGTCAAATTACGAAGGGTTTATGAAAAAACTTGGCGACAATATTAATAGTTTGATGGACGCTATTATCGAGCCGATAAATGATGCTATAAAGGTTGCTCAAGCGCTCGCTGATGGCGATCTTACGCAAGCGATGAATGGCGATTATGATGGCGAATTCTTAGCTCTTGCAGATGCCATGAATGATTCGATCGACAATTTGAGTAACATGGTTGACGAAATTCGCGATGCCTCGACCAATGTATTTGATTCGGCTAGAGAAATTGCCGAGGGCAACAACGAGCTTAGCCACCGCACAGAATCACAAGCCTCAAGCCTCGAAGAAACTGCGTCTGCAATGGAGCAATTAACCAGTACCGTACAGCAAAATGCGGAGAACGCGACGGAAGCAAGTAAGCTCTCTGCCAATGTTGTGACTAAAGCCGTAAATGGTGGCGATGTGGTTAAAAATGCTATTACCGCGATGAGTGATATCAATAAATCGAGTAAGAAGATTGCCGATATCATTAGCGTGATCGACGAAATAGCCTTCCAAACAAACCTACTTGCATTAAATGCTGCGGTTGAAGCCGCTAGAGCTGGCGAGCAAGGACGTGGTTTTGCCGTTGTTGCAGCCGAAGTACGTAACTTGGCACAACGCTCAGCAGGGGCTGCTAAAGAGATTAAGGGATTAATTAACGATAGTGTTGACGCTGTAAGTCAGGGTACGAAGCTCGTTGACGAAACAGGCCAAACATTTGAGCAACTTGTTAGTGCTATTGAAGAAGTAGGCAAGATGATAAACGATATCGATAGCGCAGGTAGAGAACAATCTGCTGGTATTGGAGAGGTTAGTGCGGCAGTTAGTCAAATGGATGAAATGACACAGCAAAATGCTTTACTAGTTGAAGAAGCTGCCGCGTCAAGTAAGTCAATGGAAGAACAAGCTCAATTGCTACTGCAGCAAGTTGATTTCTTCAACAATGGCGAGGACGTCGAGGCGGATGCCAAACCAGTGAGGGCTGCTCCAACTAAGTCAACTCATTCCAACAAGGTATCAAAAACCTAAACCGCCAACAAGAGAGCGCAAGCCGGTTCGACAAAACTGAGTCAGATGATGAATGGGAAGAGTTTTAGGCCAGTCAATGACTAACAATAGGGACAAAGCGTATCAGTTAAGTAGCCAAGACTTTAAATTTGTCTGCGACTATGTGTATGACGCAGCAGGCATAGTGCTAGGCGAGTCTAAGCGTGAAATGCTCTATCGCCGTTTGTCTAGGGTGATAAGAGAACGCGACTTATCAAGCTTTACGGAGTATTGCCAAATACTTCGAAAGCACCCTGAACGCGAGCAGACATATTTTATTAATGCGGTAACGACGAACTTAACTAGCTTTTATCGAGAAAAACATCATTTTGAGTATTTGCAGAACTATGAATTTCCTAAGCTGTTAACGCAAAACCTAGCGTCAAAACGTGTTCGAATATGGTCCTCTGCTAGTTCGACTGGTGAGGAGCCCTATAGTTTAGCGATAACAACTTACGAAGCGTTCAAGTCGTTACTAAGCCAATGGGATGTGAAGATACTTGCGACCGATATCGATAGTAATGTAATAGCCACCGCAAAAGCCGGCGTTTATGACAAAACACGAATAGAAGGGATTCCGGGGCAAATCAGAAAGCGCTTTTTTCAACAAGGCACTGGAAACAATCGCGATAAGTTTAAGGTGGTGAGTTCAGCGAGAGATCTGATTACGTTCAAAACGTTAAATTTGTTGCATGAATGGCCTATGAAGGGCCCTTTTGATGTGATTTTTTGCCGTAATGTGTTGATTTATTTTGACAAAGAAACACAGCTTTATTTGTTTGAACGCTATTACAATATGTTAAAGCCAGGTGGCTTACTTATGTTGGGACATAGTGAGAGTTTAGGTGCATTTCAGCCATATTTTGAAAATGTTGGCCGCACAATTTTTCGTAAGCCAGTTTAAGTTGAGATTGGTTTTACAGAGTATTAGAGATGTTAAGAACCGCAGAAAGGATTGAGGTTAAGTCTGTGTTGGCTAAATGCCTTCCAGAGTTTAAACACATTAACCATTATTGGGACAAACAAAGAAATATTGTCGTCGCTAAGATTTTGCCCGGAGAGTTCTATATGACCTCAAACGCGCTGACAATTTCGACTACATTAGGTTCATGTATCGCTGCTTGTATATGGGATGACCGAATGGGGATTGGTGGGATGAATCATTTTATGCTGCCAATCACTGATAAAAGCATCAACGAGGTTGACTGGGGAAGTCGAGGGTTAGCAAGTGATGCTTATAGATATGGCAATTTCGCCATGGAGCACTTGGTAAACACCATTTTAAAAAATGGAGGTTATCGAGATAATTTGAAAGCCAAGGTTTTTGGTGGTGGCAAAGTATTGAAAAAAATGTCTGACGTTGGAGAACGTAACATTGATTTTGTGTTTGATTACTTATCAACTGAGAAAATCTCTGTTGTTTCGTATGATGTAGGATCGATATATCCGAGAAAGGTACTGTTCGAGCCAACGACAGGGAGAGCATTTGTTAAAAAACTTGATAACCTATCGAATGACACTATTGCACAGCGGGAACAAGATTACCGTTCGAGTATTGATAGTGGCCATGTTGAAGGCGATGTCGAGCTGTTTTAACTAGCGGGTGAAAGGATATGAAAAAGATTAAGGTATTAATCGTTGATGATTCGTCTGTTATCCGAGGGTTAGTAAAGGAAATTATTAATCAGGATAGCGAGTTGGAAGTTGTTGGCGAGGCTCAAGACCCATATGTTGCACGCGATAAAATAAAACAGCTTAATCCGGACGTTATTACGCTAGATGTAGAGATGCCGAAAATGGACGGCATTACCTTTTTGAGCAATCTCATGCGTTTAAGGCCTATGCCGGTAATTATGTTATCGACGCTGACTGAGAATGGTGCCGACATTACTTTGAAGGCACTAGAGTTGGGTGCAGTCGACTTCATTACCAAGCCTAGCTTTGAGTCTTTACTAGAGAATCGCATGGTATTCAAAGATGACTTGATCGCAAAGATAAAGTCAGCCGTTGGCGTTGATCAAAAAGGGTTACAATTAGCCTCAACACTAAGAAAGTCAGATAACCAATCAATTCTCTCCTTTACTGGTTGTAAGCGTAGTAATCATATAGTAGCCATTGGTGCGTCTACTGGTGGTACTGATGCAATTAAATCGATTTTGACGAGACTGCCCAGTAATAGTCCGCCTATTGTAATAACACAGCACATACCACCAAAGTTTAGTGAACGATTTGCCAATAGACTCAATGAACATTGTGCTGTCACGGTTCAAGAAGCTAAACACGGACAAAAAATTAAGACAGGTAATGTGTATATTGCGCCGGGTGATCAACACTTAGTCGTTGTAGCAAAAGGCGGTGCGCTTTTCTGCACGTTAACTGATGAAGCACCAGTCAACAGGCATCGACCAGCGGTCGATGTGTTGTTTAATTCACTTTTACCCATGGCGGATAACGTTCAAGCGGTATCGCTAACCGGCATGGGAACTGACGGTGCTAAAGGGATGCTGGATTTAAAAAATGCCGGTGCGAGAACAATTATTCAGGATAAAAATACCAGCTTAATTTGGGGAATGCCGGGCAGTGCGCATGCACTTTCTGCACATTCATCTGTGCTACCTTTAGATAAAGTTGCATTTGAAGTCCTTGATTTTGCGAAATTATCAATAAAAGAAATGAAAGAGGTTGTAAATGGCTAGTGCCAATTTAAAACAAACTCTAATTGCGACACTGGCGTTGTCACTATTGTTATTGCTCAATGAATGGGTGCTAAATATTGGGGCGCTCAATACTGCGTTTTACCTGTTACTTATTGCGGCAGCAGGTTACGGATTGTTCTCTATGCAAATTCTTGATCAGCATCAGGGTGATGATCAAGATTTAGAAGGGGTTATTACTGAGGAAGTGAACCGATCGTTCAATGAGTTAGTAAGAGATTTAAAGGCCGTAATTGAACAAGAAACCTTGGTTCTATCTCAAGAGCATGAACGAGTTTCTATGTTGGTCAGAGATGCTGTCTTGGGTATTTCAGAGAGTTTTAAGTCGCTTCAGCAATTGAGCGCTGAACAGCAAGGTATGATTGAACACTTGATTAACTTTAATCAAAACCTCGGTGATGATGAAGAAACTAGCCTTGAGACGTTTGTCCAAGGTTCTAACAGAACATTGGAGAATTTTGTTGGTGTTATTATCAACACAAGTAAGCAGAGTCTAGAAACTATGGGATACACTGATGAAATGGTATCCAAGTTTGACAGCATATTTTCCCTTCTCGAGCAGGTAGAGGGCTTAGCGACTCAAACTAACTTATTAGCTCTTAATGCGGCAATTGAAGCAGCACGAGCAGGTGATGCTGGTCGCGGTTTCGCGGTAGTTGCTAATGAAGTAAGAGCGCTTTCACAGAACTCAACCGAATTAAATAACAACATTCGTGGACAGATATCTTCAGCACAAGAAACGATTGCTAGCTTGAGAAAATCGGTTGAAACTATAGCGTCAGCTGATATGAATCCTACACTTGAGGCGAAGCATCAAGTGATTGTCATGATGCAACACATTGCAGATGTGAATAATAAAACACAAGGTGCGGTGGAAGAGTTGGCGTCTATTGCACCGCAAATAGCGGATGCCGTAACTACCGGTGTACGTGCATTACAATTTGAAGATTTGACCTATCAATCACTTGATTCTTTGACATTTAACATTAATAACTTAGTTAATATTAGTGAGCAGCTAGGCGACTTGGAAATTGATGCTAATATTGTGATAAAGCTGACATCTTTACATGACCAGTGTCAGGAACTTTTAACCAACTCAAAACAAGCTAATCAAGTACGCAGTGTCTCGCAGTCATCAATGGATGAAGGTGAAGTAGAATTATTTTAACGAGGAGCTCGATACATGACCGTAAAAAAAATAACTAGTGATAGCGGTAAAGACGTTACCATTTCAATCGAAGATCGATTTGATTTCTCGCTACATCAACTTTTTAGAGATAGCTATGCTGACTCAACTGCCAGCGGTAGTAAATTTACGCTAGACCTTTCAAAAACGTCTTATATGGATAGTTCAGCGCTTGGCATGATCTTGCTATTGAAAGATCACGCTGAGAAGATTAGTGGCAGCGTTACTATATCTAAACCGAGCGAACCAGTCGCAAAAATTCTGGAAATTGCGCAATTTAATCGCTTGCTAAAAATCGAGAAATAGCAATGGCAAGCGCACTCGAGCGTCGTTACAAATTAGCACTGGTTGTTGATGATTCAGTAATGCAGTGTAAGGTATTGAGCGTGCTGCTCAAGGAGGAGGGCTATCGAGTCTTTACTGCCAATGACGGTGCTCGTGGTGTGGAGATGTACATAAAGTATCAGCCGGATCTGGTACTTATGGATATTAACATGCCGGTGATGGATGGCTATGAAGCAGCAAGGCAAATTAAAGCCTTGTCTAAACATACCCTTGCACCACTTATTTTTATCACCAGTATTGATACTGACCAGGCATTTATCGACAGTATTGAAGCAGGTGGTGACGGAATACTTGTCAGGCCATTTTCGCCAGAAGTTTTTAAAGCGAAGATAAAATCCATTCAGCGAATCAGTGATTTATACATACAGGTAAAGTCACTTCAACAAGCACAGCAAAAAGATGCTGAACTAGCTGAACAGTTGATGTCAGGTGTAATTGAATCAAGAAACTTCGCACTTGACCGCATCGGAATTGTTAAAAAAGCGGCTGAACTTTTTAGCGGTGATATTCAGTTAACAGCTCAATGTCCTAATGGCGATGTCAACGTATTACTTGGAGATTTCACAGGGCACGGGTTACGTTCGTCTATTGGCGCAATACCGCTAGCTGAAACCTTCAGGGTGATGACGAGGAAAGGCTTTTCACTTTTCGAAATCATCAGCCAATTCAATAGTCAACTATATGACTTACTTCCATCAGATCTGTTTTTAGCTGCAACATTTATTAGTGTTTCTAGTCAAGACTCTACTGCATACATCTTCAATGCAGGACTTCCTGATACTTATATTTACAGTGATGAGGGCGAGGTTAGTCACAAACTTGGTTCGAGTCACCCACCATTAGGTGTATTGGAAAGTTTATTGCCTGGTAGCCAGTTAAGGGTTGTTTACATTAAAGATTCTGATCGCATATTGACACTTAGTGACGGGATTATTGAAGCGCGCAATGCCGATGGTGAAATGTATGGTATTGAGCGTTTCGAGCAAGCTGCTGAGTTGGGCTTTAGAAATGGCGCAGTGACAGATACCATTGTTGCTGACTTAGAAAGCTTCTGTGAAGGAACGCTGCAAGAAGATGATATTTCTCTTATCGATATTCCATGTAACGGCTGGGAACCTTCCTTGTCTGTGGCACATTCAACTGTCGCTTCGGTAAGCGATGTAGAGTTTCAAGAGATCAAGCAAACAGGCGCTTCTTGGAGTTGGAAGCTAGTGCTCATTGGTGACAAACTCGCGAAAGTAAACCCTATCCCTATGGCCATGAGCTATTTGCACGAAATAGAGGGAAACAGCGAACAGTGGCAAAACCTCTACACTATTTTAACTGAGCTTTTTATCAACGCTTTAGATCATGGAGTGCTTGGGCTTAGTTCCGATCTCAAAAAAGAAGCAGAGGGTTTTGCACTATACTTTCAGGAGCGAGAGGAGAGGTTAAAGCAACTTGCGGTAGGTTCAGTAGAGATAATGTTGAACTTTGTGCGTGCGGAAGCAGGTGACGAAGTCGTTATAGAGGTTAAGGACAGTGGAAATGGCTTTGATTTCGAGAAGGTACAAGAAAAGTTACAAGAAACTTCAGAATTATCATTGAGTGGTAGGGGAATTCAGCTCGTCTCTAAGCTTTGTAATGGTCTATATTATAAAGATAAAGGAACGCACGTAATCGCTAAATATGCAGTGAACTAAAGGCTAACCATGAATGTTTTGATTGTTGACGATGATAAGTTAATGAGAAATGTGCTTAGTACTATGGTTAATCAAGCCGGACATCAAGCTTTCGCTGCCAATGGAAGTAGTCAAGCATTGGCATTAGTTGTAGCGACGATTCGGCGACAGACAAGGATGAGCTTGTTTCACAGGCAGACAAAGCGCTTTACCTTGCAAAGAGTCAGGGCAGAAAATGCTACAGAGTGTATAAAAACTAAAAATCCAAGGGAGGTAAAGTGTTAGAAAAAAAATCGGTTCTTATTATTGATGATGATATGCAGTATTTAGAGTTGCTGTCTGAGTGTTTAGAGAATTCTTTTGCAGTTAAGGCCGCCTGTTCTATTTCTCATGCAGAGTCTATCGTAGAAGAGAACGGTAAATTTGATATTGCGCTTGTTGATGAATACATCGGTGATGACATTGGTTCTGATTGGATCAAAACATCGGTTGATATAGGCAGTGTAGCTAGTTCGTTTGTCTTGTACTCTGGTTTGGCGACTGAAGACGCCATTATTAAAGGCTTAGAATGTGGTGCTGATGACTTTCTTGCAAAACCAATCTCTTTACTGACGTTAGAACAAAAGTTAACCAAGCTCATTAATTATCAAAATAAAATTGAGGGCTTTGAGAGCGAGTTAAGTTCAAAAGAACGTGTTATCAATGTTTCTATGGCACAGGCTTCCAAGTATGGTGCCTGTATGCAACTCACTTCACGTTTAAACCATTGCTTTAGTTTGGATGAGATAAGAGACGAACTTTTTTCATTTCTGTACGGAATGAATTTACATGGCTGTGTAGCATTTTATCCTCTGTCGGGTCAGCCGCTATTCTTCAGTTCTAAAAATGGTGTTTGTTCACCGGTAGAAGTAGAAGTGATGGAGGTCCTAAAGAGAAAACCACGTCTGTATCGTTTTGGAAACCGAACTATATTTAATCACCCATTGGCTTCTATTTTAATTCTGCATTTAGAAGAGGGCGCCATTGACACTGATATTTACATTGACGCCCTTGCGTCGGTAATACAGTGTGTAGGTGCTCGTATTGCATTTATTACTTACAAAAATTCGCTTGTTGAAGTTCAAGAACAAATTCAACAGGCGGTTGTTACGACCAAGAAAATGATCGAAATATCAAAACGGCATCAACAAGAGGTAATGAATGAGATTGTTCAAAATATTGGTATGAGTTTTCATGAATTGGATATGAATGAAGCCCAAGAGGACTATTTAACCGAGCTTATTCATAACGCCCTTAAACGACATACACAAGATGACGTTAACTTCCTAGAAGTGACTCGATTATTAGATGATGCCTTATCAAGTGTCGACAAACTTAAATCACTCAATCAAGAGCAGCGAGTAGTGCCGCCAGAGCTTGATGAAGATGATGAGTTATTTTAATGTCAAACGTGCTCTCAGCAATAGAAGAACTTCCTTTTCCAGTTATCTCTATAGATAATAATGGCAATATCTTTACGTTGAATACATTAGCATCTAGCAAGTTTGAATACGAGGAAACTGAACTTGCCGGCAAACCTCTTTCTTCGCTAATGACTACGCTTCAGTGTGAAGTGTTTGAGAACAGAAACAATGGCAACGCAAGTAATCAAAAGCATGATCGTTGTGATTACAAAGTCATTACGAAATCCTGTAAATGGTTATATTTTTCTGGTTATCAAAAGCGCTCTGGCGACTTGGTTGTTTATTATTTTACAACTGAAGTAGATGAAGTAGATGAAATTCTTACCCAGTTTAGCCAAAGTCGTTCACTTATCTCACAACTTAAAGAACAAAATTCCTATCTGAAAATGGCTGAAAAAATCAGTCATTCCGGTCACTGGCGTTATTGTGTTGAAACAAGCTTTATGTTTTGGTCAACTGAGCTATACAATATTTTCGGCACTACCCCTGATAAATTTACCCCTTCGTCTGAGAATGATTTTGCTTTCTATGCCCCTTCAGAGCGCGATGAAATTAAGCAGCGGTTCTTTCAAAGTATATCTTTAGGAAAGCCTTACTATCACAAATCATCGATAAAGTTATCTTCAGGTAGAAAGTTACGGTTAGAGATTATTGGCGAGTGCGAATTTGATAGCGCCGGTAAAGTCACTGCGCTGTTTGGCATATGCCGAGACGTCACTCAGAACGAGATTGTTTTCGAAAAACTGAAGTTATTGGCAATGGTGAACTATACCATTAAAGTGCCGATATTTTTTATCGATGAACAAGACCACGTGGTTTACCAAGAATTGTCTCCTCAAGGCATGGCCTCTGGCGATGCAGGTTTGTTTAATAACATCAATTTTACCATTGAGGAGTATTTGTTATTTAAAAAAACGGCGAAAAAATCTGGCCAATTAAAAAGAACTCATGTGAGTTTTGACGAGTTCAACACTGTGTTTGATTTTTCAGTTACCTACGAAGCACAGGAAGGAATTTACATTTGGATTGTTGAAAATGTAACGGAGAGGTTTCGCAAGGAGCAACAGCAAATTATTAGTAACCGCCTCGCTTTGCTAGGAAATACCTATGGCGGCGTTTCCCATGATATCAACAATATTTTAGGTGTTGCGCTTGGCGCTATTGAAATGTTGGAGATGAAAGTAGCGATGGGAGAACAGAGTATCGCTAAGTATATTGATAGGGTGAAGAATGCTATCGACAAAGGTAAAGGAGTTACCGAACGACTACTTGCTTTTACAAGAAAGCCGATGGTGAAAGTCGTAGAGTTCGACCCGGTTCAGGAAATCATCGATAACAAGTACTTATTTCAACAAATGCTAATGAGTCCAATAATAAAGTTGTCATTTGATTTGCCCCTAGAACACTGCACCATTAATTTCCCTAAGGGTGAGTTCATCAATATTCTTTTAAATCTTGTTTTGAACTCTCAAGATGCCATCAAGGAGCAGGGGTTAAACGGCGAAATAAAAGTTTCAGTGACTTACAATGAAAGTGGTAGTGTCGAAATACACGTAATTGACAGTGGTATCGGTATCGAGTCGGAAAACATTGGCAAGATCTTTGACCCTTTTTATTCAAGTAAATCCGTAAATAAAGGGAATGGGATAGGGCTCGCGAATGTTTATAGCACTGTTTATAAACACAATGGCGAGATAAAAGTGCAGGGGAAATCTTCTTTAGGCGGCGCACACTTTATGCTGTCTTTCCACTGCAAACGAGACGCGCTTATTCCTGCGAAACAAGAAGACAACACAGGACAAGATTTAATTGCTCAGTCTCGAATTTTGATACTTGATGATGAGGAGAGTATTGCTGAGTTTGTAGCGCTTTTTCTCGCCGATTTGGGTGCTAAAACCGTAAAGGTATCTGACAAAGAAGCGCTTATTGATGCGGTCGAACATAAAGGGAAATTTGATATCTTTATCACCGATATGATTTTGCCCGAATTGACAGGTAAAGAGGCTGTTAGTATCGTCAAGCGCCATCAGCCGGATGTCCAGATTTTATCGATGAGTGGCTATATCGATAGCGAAGACGATAACTGGCCTTATCCATTATTACGTAAACCATTTAATTCAGGAGAGCTTACTGAATTTTTAGCTCATTTGGGTTAACGTAGTTTGACTTACTTATAATATACAGAGCCTTATATGCACGGCGGTCCGAATCAAAATAAACAAAGAGGCTTTCTTTCACTTAGGTACAAGCTCACAGTAACTAGCTTTCTGGTATCGCTTGTAGCTGCCTTAGTGATTTATTCTAGCTTTTATTTTCAAGGACGAAATATTCTCGACGAAAGCGCAGAATATGAAGTGCAACAAGAAGTTGATTTCATTGCGCCAGTAGTGAGTAATTTAGTTAATCAAGCTCTTTTTGACACAGAGATTATCAGCAAAGCGCCAACGCTCAATGAATTGATAGCTGCCCATGTGAAAAACAGAGCTACCGACTCTCTGCAACTTGATAGTATAACTGCCATTGTCAACGGCATGCTTTCCCTGGCCGTTAGTGGCAAAAGCGAGTTTGCCCATATGATGCTAAGAGATGAAAGCGGTCAAATTCTTGCCCAAAGTCAGAACGAACGATTATCTCAAGAGTTTTACGCACAAATCCAAGATATTGCTCAGAGAGCAATAATTGAAGAAGGCGTAACAGCGAACAACCAATCAGTTTCTTTTAAATTTTTTACGCCACAAACTAGTTCGGCAAACAATAGTGGTTCTAGTTCAACAAATAGAAGTGGGGAGCAACAGTTATTCACTCAAGATAAAGCAGATATTAGGGGTTACCTAATTATCTTTAGGCAGATTGGTGCTTCCAATGAGTCGCCATTGTTTTTGGTCGCGACTGTAGCACTTGAAAGCATTATGTCGGTAATAGATGCATTCCAGCGTGATGATAAATATTACTATCTCGTCGCCGCTGATAGCACTGTAGCGTATCAAACCGCAGATACTCGGCAATTAATTGAAGCCGAAACGAGTGTAGGCGAAGAGATAGTAAAATTAGTAAACAGTGATGTTTCTGCTTCGTTTGTTAGCCTAGATGAGGTGATGCAGCATTCGATTAGTATTGCGTTTGCCCATCGCTTATCTTTCTCAGAAGGGAAAGTGCTATCTCCTTTATACCTGATTGCGTTACATCGAGAAAATCGATTGGCGCAGGCGTTCAATCGACTAGAAGGACAAGCTATTGTTGTCGGTGTTTTGCTTGCTATTGCTATTTCTGCGCTTTCACTGCTTTTAGCCAACCGCTTAGTTCGACCTATGCTAAGCATGATGAAAAGCATTGAAGTATATGAAGAGACGGGGAAAATTGAGGCATTGCCAACGATCAAAAATGACGAAGTTGGACGTTTAGCGCTGAGCTTTAAAAAAATGGTAGCCAGTGTTCAACGGCATCAAGCCTCATTGCTGGAAGTTGTTGATAGAACAAATCATACATCCAAGCTCTTGCAATCTGTCTTAGACTCGCTGCCGGACGCTTTAATTCGTGTAGATAGTGATGGGCATATTATTGCCTTTAATCACGCCGCAGAAACTATGTTTGATTACACAGAATCCCGGGTTTCAGGCCAACACTTTGGTTTGTTGATGCCCTATGAATTCAACCAAAGATTTCCAACGTTTCAGCAGTATATCGATGAGCAACAGGATAAACCTTATCGCGGAGATGGCGATGAACAATCGGCAATTCGAAGAGATGGTGAGATATTCCCTGTTTTGATTAATTACAGTGTTGTTAATGCGGATACTGTCAAGTCATACACTGTGACAGTTAAAGACAATACCTATTCTAAACTCCTAGAGTCGGAGCGTTTGGCTGCGCTTAAGGAAACTAAAGATCTTGCATGGCGCCTAGATTTTGCCCTGTCCGCGTCGCAAGTGGGAGTATGGGAGTTCAATAGCCAAACCAATCGTTTATCTTGGGATAAACGCACGTATCGACTTTATGGTTTTGAAAATAGGGATAATGTTTACCCTGAACAAGTTTGGCTAAAATCTATTGACGCCGAGTACCGAGAAACGGTCAAGTCAGCCATAAACGACTCGCTTAAAACCGGTCAAAATTTACATCAAATATACCGCGTTAATCTACCCGCGGGGAACTCAGTGTTTCTCGAAACTCATGCCAAGGTAATCTTTGAATCGCAGGGTAAGTATCATCGTATAGTGGGAACTAGCCAAGATGTTACCGAACAACACCTATTGGATGAATTAAAGCAGAATGCCCTTGATATGGCTGAGGATTCACTGAAACTAAAATCAGAATTTCTTGCCAGTATGAGCCACGAAATTCGTACCCCTATGAATGGCGTCCTCGGCATGCTTGGTTTACTCGGAAATAGTGAGTTGACTAAACAACAGCAACACTATTTAGAACTTGCCAGTTCAAGCGCTCACTCATTATTAGATTTACTTAACGATATCCTTGATTTCTCTAAAATTGAAGCTGGAAAAATTGACATTGAGAATGTTGATTTTAATCTTACTCAACTGTTTTGCAATGTAGCGGAGTCGTTTGCTTTCAAGGCCCAAAAGAAAGACGTTGAATTAGTACTAGATGTAGCCAACTTGAATGGCGTAGATGTTAGTGCCGATCCCACGAGAATCAGGCAAATTCTCACTAATTTAATCAGCAATGCCATCAAGTTTACAGAGCAAGGTGAAGTGGTTGTAAAGGCAGAGGTTAAGCCTATGTCGGACGGCGTTGAGCTAACTTGTTCGGTGCAAGACTCTGGCGTAGGCATTGAAAAAGAGCACATAGATAAGCTTTTTGATTCATTTACTCAAGTCGACTCTAGTACAACGCGTAAGTATGGTGGTACAGGACTTGGACTTGCGATTGTTAAGAAACTTTGTAATTTGATGGGTGGTGAGATTGAGGTAGAGAGTAAGTTAGGTCAGGGGAGTATATTTAGCTTCAGCTTAGCTTTACAAAAGTCAACGAAATTTAGACATGCTATCCAAAGTTTAGATGAAAAAGAATCAACTGATGTGAAAGGCTCTAGTCATTCTGCTCAGTTTGAAAACCTAAATGTGTTGATTGTTGATGGCAATAAGAGCAGTGCAAATGCCCTTTCGACGCTGATGGCCACATGGGGTATTACCCCTTCAATTGTTAACAGTGGTCAACTAGCACTTGATGCGTTAAGTACTAGTGCAGATTCACCCATTAATATCGCGATGATTAACTGCACTTTAGAGGATGATACTGGCGCGGAACTTTGTCATAAGCTCGTGGAAAGTGAACATAACTACGGTGATATTAAATGCGTCCTAATGACACCCATCGCCTATAGAAACGATACTGCAATGGGAAATATCGAAGTGATCGCTGATATTTTATCAAAACCTATTAATCCTAATTTGTTGCGCGATGCGCTGACTAATTTGACGCAAGGAAGTGGCAGTGACGCAAAAGTAGAGAAGCACATAAAGTCAATTGATATCAGTAGTAAAGCCCGGTTCGGTAATACATTTGCAATTCAAGCCTTTGCCGAAGCAATAAAAGACAATGCCAACGGCGAGAGAAAACAACTTGAGAAAACGCTTGAGCGCATTAAATTACTTGTCGTAGAAGATAATCGAGTCAACCAGGCGGTCATTAAAGGCTTGCTTGAATGTATGCCAGCAGATATTACCCTGGCTGAGAATGGCCTAGAGGCACTAAACCTACTAAATCAACAACAGGTGGATTCGGAACAGGACGTATTTGACTTGGTGTTAATGGACTGTCAGATGCCGGAAATGGATGGTTATCAAACAACACAAGCGATTAGAGCAGGTAAAGCTGGGGAGGCTTACCAAACAATCCCCATTATCGCGATGACCGCGAACGCGATGAAAGGTGACAAGGAAAAGTGCCTTGCCGTAGGCATGGATGATTACCTTGCCAAACCGATTTATACAGCCCTTTTCTTTGAAAAGCTTGCGCATTGGGGGCTTGCAGTAACAAAGGCTGATGTTATTGAAGAAGAGGCCTTTGCTTTGGAAATTGAAGCGCAACAAGATGCTAAAGAAGTGGACGACATTAACATTGATGAAATGCACTCCCTGACTGATGGTGTTAGTAGTGAATTCGTTTCAATTATTTGGGATGAATATGCGCTGTTAAAACGGGTACGTGACAATAAAGTGCTCGCAGAAAAACTTTTAAAGCTATTTGTTGATGAAGCCCCTGAACAGCTTTCGTCAATCCTACGAGCGCTGGAAAACCGTGATAAAGAGCAAATCATAGCTCATGCGCATAAGCTTAAGGGAGCTGCCAACAATATCAGTGCTAAGCAGCTTGGCGAACTACTCTA
Source organism: Thalassotalea sp. (assembly GCA_022448425.1). Lineage (GTDB taxonomy): Bacteria > Pseudomonadota > Gammaproteobacteria > Enterobacterales > Alteromonadaceae > Thalassotalea_F. The sequence continues at coordinate 24,680 of JAKVCY010000187.1, forward strand.
TGATTTGGAGTTTTCTGCGAAGTCCGGTGAACTCGATAAACTAACGCATTTTCAAACAACTTTGCCATCATGCTATCAAGCGTTGGTGGAAAGACTTAATGACTATTTTGCAAGTTTGCATGTAGAATAAGTTAATTAATTGATTTTTATCAGCTAATATTAGCCTGTAAAGGATAATTAGTGAGGTTATATGCAAACTATTCTAGCGGTTGACGACGCTAAAGATACATTGATGTTATTAGAATTCGATTTGCAAGCCGAAGGCTATCAAGTTGTGACCACTAATGATGGTCTCTCTGCACTCTCTCGAATGGAGCATGGCGATATCGATCTCGTCTTACTCGATCTATATATGCCCGATTTCTCCGGGTTGCAAACCCTGCAAGCAATTCGTGAAAACGCAGATTTTGTTAATGTTCCAGTGGTTATGCTTTCTGCTTCAGACGACGAAGACGAAATTGTCGAAGCGTTGGAGTTGGGTGCTCATGATTATGTTACAAAACCATACATTGCCAAGGTATTACTGGCTCGTATTCGCAATGCTTTGAGATTGAGAGAAAACTCTCTGAAGTTGGAAAATTTGGCACATAAAGATCATCTAACTGAATTGAATAATAAAGGGCATTTTGAAGAGCTAGCAAATAAATCGATTAGCCATATGTCGCGCCAGAAAGAAAGTATAGCGATTGCGATGGTGGATATTGACCACTTCAAAAATGTTAATGATACCTATGGTCACGATGCTGGCGACAATGTACTGAGCTTTGTCGCAAAGTTGTTAGAAAAATCTTTCCGTGACTATGACATTGTAGGTCGAGTGGGTGGCGAAGAGTTTGCTGTGTGTATGCCTCACACTGAAAATCAAGATGCCTTTAATGCTTGTGAAAGGTTTCGTAAGAAACTTGCAAATGCGATTATTCCAATTGGTGAAGAATTGTCTATTAGTGTCACCACGAGTATAGGTGTGACCTCTGGCAATAGTGCTAATGGTGAGTTTGACTTTAAACAGTTAATGCATACTGCGGATGAAGCTTTATATGAAGCAAAAGCGACTTCTCGTAATGTCACTATTAGCCATTTTAGCGCTATGCTTAATGAAGAGCAGTCGGAAGTGACAAATGCGAGTTCAACAGAGGAAAGCCAGCCGACAGAGAGTGTCTCAATGAGTAACCTCGATAGTGAGAGCTTTACTGATAGTGACGCATCTGTTAGCAATGCATCAGTTTCACTTGAGGACTTTACAACAGAGGATGTGAAAATGACGGAAGTAAATTCAGTGGAAATGGACGGTATTGACTATCAAATTGGCGTAGGTAACGTTTTAGGTGATGATGATTTATTTCGAGAAATCCTTCAAATGTTCCATGATGATCACCATCAAGATGGCGAAAAGATTCAGCAAGCTATTACATCAGAGGACTATGCTCAAGTGAAAAGTGTGGTTCACACGCTAAAAGGCGTATCCAGTTCAATAGGCGCTATGGAGCTTTTCGAGCAAACGAAATTACTTGATATTGCTATAAACCAGTATGACGCTGATAACTATCAACGTTTGTTTGAAAACGTCTCCTTCCAATTGACTCGCGTAATTTCAACGATAAAAAAAGAGCTAAACATATAAATGTTTGGCTCTTCTACGTTTATTTAATTGCGTTATTCAGCTGTAATATCGATATCTGTAGTCGGTATACAGCAACAACTCAATATCTCGCCGTCGCCAATAAACGCCAATGGCTCCCCTTGAGGGTAACAAACTTGGCCTTTGTTAAGGCTGATTCTGCAAGCGCCACAAAACCCATCTCGGCAATGATAATGCACTTCTACGTCGTGACTTTCCATGCATTCTAATAGGTTCTTATGAGCATCGGTAAAGATGATATCTTTACCGTTTACTCTTACTTTTTTATTAGACGACTCAGTCATTTGTCGCTAGTTCAGAGACAAAGTCTCCTCGTGTTGTTTTCATTAACAACAGTGCCAGATAGCGCTTATAGCGCAAAGTCGTCGAAGTCGTCAGCAGATACTGCTGAATCAACTTGACCAACTAAGTAGCTAGAAATTTCAGTTTCTTGAGGTGCTACCTGAACGTTGTCACTAACGAGGTATGCATTCATCCATGGAAGAGGATTACTTTTTACTTCAAACGGCGAATCTAGTCCAATTGCAGCCATGCGTTGGTTGCTGATGTATTCAATGTATTGATTGAGGATTTCAGCGTTTAGGCCAATCATAGAACCATCTTTGAATAGATACTGTGCCCATTCTTTTTCTTGCTCAACTACATCTAAGAAAATTTGACGGCCTTCTTCTTTTAACTCGTCGGCAATTTCTTTCATTTCTGGATCGTCTTTACCGGAGAACCAGTTATTTAAAATATGCTGAGTACCTGTTAAGTGAAGTGCTTCATCACGGGCGATAAGCTTGATGATCTTCGCGTTTCCTTCAAGTAACTCGCGTTCTGCGAATGCAAATGAACAAGCGAAACTTACGTAGAAACGAATTGCTTCAAGCGCGTTTACCGAGCAGATAGCTAGGAACAAGCGTTCTTTAAGCTTACGCTTTGACACTTCAATAGTTTTACCTTCAACTTCGTATTCACCTTCACCTTGGGATTGCATTAACTGTGTAGTGAGAATTACATCATCAAAATACTTAGCAATGCTACTCGCACGTTTCAGAATGGCAGGGTTTACGACGATGTCGTCAAACACTTCGCCAGGTTCTGTGAAAAGGTTGCGCAGGATGTGCGTGTACGAGCGAGAATGAATAGTCTCACTGAACGCCCATGTTTCAATCCATGTTTCTAACTCTGGTAACGAAACCAATGGTAGTAAAACAGCGTTAACTGAACGTGCAGCCATGCTGTCGAGTAGCGTTTGGTACTTTAAGTTAGAAATGAAAATGTGCTTTTCTGATGCCGTTAAGCCTTGCCAATCAGCGCGGTCTTTGGACACATCTACTTCCTCAGGGCGCCAGAAGAAGCTTAATTGCTTCTCGATTAGCTTTTCAAAAGAGGCATAACGCTGCTGGTCATAACGAGCAACGTTCACGCTATTACCTAAGAACATCGGCTCGAGTAGAGCGTTTGTTGGCGTTTGATTGAAAGTAGTGTAGGTCATTAAAAGCTCCAAAAAACATCATTTCTAAATGATGCAATGCTGATAAAACACTGTTTTATTGATTGTTAGTGTGTTTCTTATATTTGTTACGTACAAAGCCGCATGATCGGTTTGATCGATGCGGCTCTAATTTGCTCTTTGGCTAATGCCAATTAAATCTTACAAGCGCCGCCTTCACAGCCATCATCTTGTTGACTGTCATCTGCACCATCACGTGTATTGTGGTAGTACATTGTCTTAACGCCTAGCTTATACGCAGTTAATAAGTCTTTGATGATTTGCTTAACTGGTACCTTACCACCTTCGTATTTAGAAGGGTCGTAATTAGTATTTGCAGAGATTGTTTGGTCAACGAACTTTTGCATAATACCAACAAGCTCAAGGTAACCATCGTTGCTCGGAATATTCCACAATAACTCATAGTTGTCTTTTAAGCGTTTGTATTCTGGTACTACTTGCTTTAAGACACCATCTTTACTTGCTTTGATACTAATTAGGCCACGAGGTGGCTCAATGCCGTTAGTTGCATTAGAAATCTGCGATGATGTTTCTGATGGCATTAGCGCAGAAACTGTAGAGTTTCTTACGCCGTGCTCTTTAATACTTTCACGCAGCGCTTCCCAATCTAAGTGAAGCTTTTCACCAGTAATTTGGTCAATCTCTTTCTTATAAGTATCGATTGGCAAGATGCCTTGGCTTAACTTTGTTTCGTTAAACAGCGGGCAAGCACCTTGCTCTTTCGCCAATTGGTTCGAGGCTTTCAATAAGTAGTATTGAATTGCTTCGAAAGTACGGTGAGTTAATTTGTTTGCACTACCGTTAGAGTAGAACACACCGTTCTTCGCTAGATAGTAGGCGTAGTTAATTACACCTATGCCGAGCGTACGACGACCCATAGTAGCTGCCTGAGCAGCAGGTACTGGGTAGTCTTGGTAGTCTAGTAAGCTATCTAGTGCACGTACGGCCAAATCAGCTAAACCATCTAATTCATCTAAGCTTTCGATTGCGCCTAAATTAAATGCAGAAAGCGTACATAGTGCAATTTCACCATTTGGATCATTTACATCGTTTAATGGCTTAGTTGGCAATGCTATTTCTAGACACAAGTTACTTTGGCGAATTGGTGCATATTCAGGGTTGAACGGGCTGTGTGTATTACAGTGGTCAACGTTCTGTAGATAAATACGGCCAGTGCTTGCTCGTTCTTGCGCAAATAAACTGAAGAGTTCAATTGCTTTGATTCGCTTTTTACGAATAGATTCGTCTTGTTCGTATTTAACATACAACTCTTCAAATTTGTCTTGGTCGGCAAAGAATGCATCGTATAAACCAGGGACGTCGCTTGGGCTGAATAGCGTGATGTGTTCGCCCTTGATAAGGCGTTGATACATCAGCTTGTTAAATTGCACACCGTAATCTAAGTGACGTACACGGTTTTCCTCAACACCGCGGTTGTTCTTAAGAACCAATAAGCTCTCTACTTCTAGATGCCATAAAGGATAGAACAAGGTCGCAGCACCACCACGAACACCACCTTGTGAACAGCTCTTTACTGCTGTTTGGAAGTGTTTATAAAACGGGATACAACCGGTGTGGAAAGCTTCGCCGTTACGAATGTTACTGCCTAGCGCACGAATACGACCTGCATTAATGCCGATACCAGCACGCTGAGATACGTATTTTACAATAGCAGAAGATGTCGCGTTAATTGAATCTAAGCTGTCATCACACTCAATCAATACACATGAAGAGAACTGACGTGTAGGCGTACGTACACCAGCCATTATTGGTGTAGGCAATGAAATCTTAAACGTTGAAATTGCGTTATAGAATCCTTTTACATAATCAAGGCGTGTGTCTTTCGGGTACTTGGCAAAAAGACAAGCAGCAACAAGGATGTATAGGAACTGAGCACTCTCGTAAATATCACCAGTAACACGGTTCTGTACTAAATATTTACCTTCTAACTGTTTTACCGCAGCGTAGCTAAAGTCAAGGTCACGACGGTGATCGATAAACGATTCCATCTCTTCGAATTCAGCTTGTGTATAGTCTTGTGTTAAGTGTTCGTCATACTTACCCATTTCGACCATGTTTAGCACGTGATCAAATAACTTAGGCGGCTCGAATTGGCCGTATGCTTTTTTACGCAAGTGGAAGATAGCTAAACGAGCAGCCAAGTACTGGTAGTCAGGTGCTTCTTCTGAAATCAAGTCAGCCGCTGATTTAATGATAGTCTCATGAATGTCTTCAGTCTTGATGCCATCATAGAATTGAATATGGGATTTTAATTCAACTTGGGAAACCGATACATCTTCTAGGCCTTCGGAAGCCCAGGCAATCACTTTATGAATTTTTTCTAGATCGATTGCTTCTTTAGCGCCATTACGCTTAGTTACAAAGAGGTTACTATTCATGAAAGACCTTGAGTTAGTTTTATTGTTCTAATTATTTTTACCGTAGATATTGATACTGGTTTTTGGGAGAACCAAGGAGATAATTCAACTAGTGTGTGTTTGAACATCCGATGCACAATATATTGGGTTAATGAAAATTTATAATCACAAGATAATGAGGTTTATAGGTGAATGCAAGTGCTAAAATATTGCCTGATTACTTAATAATCGAGACAAAAATTGGCTAGTTAGTAATGACTAACGTAGTAGTAACTTTTTTATTAGCATTTTCCAAAACGCAATGGTTTTTTTAGTTAAATTTTGCTTTATAGAATTAATTATCACATAAAATTACCTTTTTTATTTAATTTTGCTATATGTGTAATTAACCATAAATAATTCAAGGGCTTGCGTCATGAATTCCGCGATAGGTTATTAAATGAACGCTTCGTTTGTTTTGTAAACAGTACTTCTTTCTGGCATTAACATCTAGAAAGAAGTGTCGACAATTGGTCAGTATTTATCGAGAACCGAAGCGTTGCAATCTTTAAGCATTAGCTAAAACAAAGGGAATAATTCTTCCGGCGAATCAACTGAATGGTCAGCTTGCCACGATGAGCAAGCCTTTAGGTCTGCAATATAACCCCAGTTGGCAATAATTGAGTACATACCAGCAGCGTTTGCCGCTTCGATATCTCGTGGCGCGTCCCCGAGGTAAACACAGTCTTCAGGTGCAACGCCAATTTGTTTCGCCGCTTCTAATAACGGAGCAGGGTGCGGTTTTCTTTGTGGCAAAGAGTCGCCGCCGATTGTTGATTGACTACTGTTGAATATCGGAAAGAAAGGTAACAGTTTTAGTGTTAAATCGATTGGCTTATTTGTCACAATGCCCCAAGGGATATTGTGGGAAACCAAATAGCGAATGAGTTTTTCTATACCTTTGTAGGGTGTTGTATGGTCCGCTATGTTGTTATGGTAATAAGCTAAAAATTCAGCGCGCAATGTATCATAGTCGAAATCCTTAAGCCCTTGACTAAAGCCAAGCTCTAATAAGCCTTTGGCTCCATCAGAGGCTATTGGACTGTAACGTTCTCTCGCTACTGTAGGTTGATTGTATTTTGTAAGTATGTAATTGAGGGTTTCGCCCAAATCGTTAGCCGTATCGAGCAAGGTACCATCTAAGTCGAATAAGATGCCTTTGTACTTGTTCATTACAACACCTTTTGGCAACACAAAATGTAATTAACATCTAAGCCTGGGCCTAGCTTGTGGTTGTCAGTTAATGGATTGTAATGAATGCCGGTCGCATCAATACACTTTAACCCCGCTGCTTCAGCCCAACTAATAAGATGAGAGGGGCGAATAAACTTGTCGTGATCGTGTGTGCCATCAGGTACCAATTTAAATAATTTCTCAGCCGCTAATATGGCCAGCAAGTATGCTTTGGTAGTTTTATTTAATGTTGAAAAGAATACGTAACCGCCGGGTTTTACCATACTAGAACATGCTTGGACTATAGATGAAGGGTCTGGCACGTGTTCGAGCATTTCCATACACGTAACAACATCGAAGCGAGCTGTGTTTACTGATGCCGTCTCTTCTGCAGTAATGCGTTGATAGTTGACTTCTACACCTGACTCTAACGCATGGAGTTTAGCAACATTTAACGGCTCTTCGCCCATGTCAATGCCTGTGACTTTGGCACCTAATTTTGCGAGGCTTTCTGCTAAAATACCGCCGCCGCAGCCTACATCGATAACTTCTTTACCAAATAATTCTTCCGCGTGTTGTAAGATAAACTGACGTCTCAACGGGTTGATTTGGTGAAGTGGTTTAAAGTCACCTGTTAGATCCCACCATTGGCTGGCCACTTTTTCAAATTTTGCGATTTCGTCCAAATTTACGTTGAGAGATTTTGTCATTGCGATAAGGTATTTAGAAATTATGGCGCTGATTCTAAACCAATCATGTGCTGAAACCTAGATAGAAAATAAAAATCCGAAGTAAAATCTATGTCAGAACCTCGTTTAACCCGTGCCATTGGGCAGTTGGGTCTCGCCGCGTTAGCCATTAATGGTTTAATTGGTGCAGGCATTTATGCACTGCCAGCTGGAGCCGCAGAACTGAGCGGTAATTTCAGCCCGTGGGCATTTGTTATTTGCGCACTATTAATGTCGCTAGTGGTAATGAGCTTTGCTCAATTGTCTCTAGGCTTTTCAGGTACAGGCGGGCCAGTTGCTTATACTGAAAAAGCGTTTGGTGACCACGTTGCCTTCCAAACAACTTGGCTATTATATGTTGGTCGACTGACAGCTCTGGCCGCCAATACCAACGCTATTGTCCTCTATATAAGCTTTTTTATTCCAGCCATATCCGATGGCGTATTAAATGGTTTAGCGTTGACTAGCGTATTACTTATAATCCTCGCAATAAACTTGTTTGCAGTAGATAAGGCAATGTCAGTCATTAATGGCATTACATTATTGAAGTTATTGCCTTTAGTCGCTTTTGTTGTTGTCGGGGTTAGCTATATCGATGTGCCAAAGATGTTGTCTATTGATACACAAGCATTTACCGATATTGATAAAACTTTGCTTCTGCTGGTTTATGCATATATTGGCTTTGAGGGAGCAGTGGTTCCTGCTGGTGAAAGTAAGAACCCTAAACGGGAAATCGCCAAAGCGTTGATAGGCACTCTATTAGTCACCGCGATTTTATACTTTCTTATTCAGAGTATTAGTATTTCTATTTTGCCAAATATGGCGAATAGTAAAGCACCAATTGCTGATGCCGCATCAGTCATGATTGGCGGAATAGGCGCTACAATCATTTCAATTGCTGCAATAGTGTCGATTGCGGGTAACTTATCAACGGTAGTATTTACAGCACCACGCATGACATTTGCGCTCGCGAATCAAGGAAGCTTGCCCACCTGGTTTGGCAAAATATCGTCTAGTAGTAAAGTGCCAACTCACTCGATTGTGTTTTTTGTCACGTTAGCATTGATATTAGCGGTTACAGGTAGCTTTGTATGGTTAGCGATTGTTAGTTCGCTTGCTCGTTTAATAGGCTTTTTTATTACGATTGCAGCGCTGATTAAATTAAAACAAGAGTTTGTTACTGAAAATCGCTGGCTATTGCCACTAGGTATCACTATACCAGTTTTGGCACTTATTGTTTGCTTATGGTTAGCGTTTACCGCCTCATGGACATCGTGGTTAATGACTATACTCTTTATGATATTTGGCAGCGTGATGTACAAGTTGGTAAGCAAACGACAAGCTAGTTTGCAGTGCTAATGCTCATCGGCAAAGTTGATTTTGGGCAGCTGACTCGGTAGATTGTCTGTTACTTAACTGACAAGATGTAAGATAAACATGAAAAATATAATAGAGCAGTTATCTAATTACAAAAGCGTTCACTTAAATAAAAGTAACATCAAAACTCATTTTGTAGGCATTCCGGCGATCATTTGGTCGGTTGCTTTGTTACTAAGCTTAGTGCAATTTGATTTCACGATTGCTGGCAATGAGGTAACGCTAAGTCTTTGCGTCATCATTTCTGTTTTAGTACTTTGCTATTATTTAGTGCTACACGTGCCACTAGCAATTATGCTTGCCGTAATATTTGGCCCGCTAATATATAGTGCTGGTTTATTCGTTGACTTTGAATACCCAGTACTTCTTGCTATTGGTGTGTTTGTTGTGGGGTGGGTGTTTCAATTTATTGGTCATGCCTACGAGAAAGCAAAACCTGCCTTTGTTGATGATTTAATGCAATTATTGATTGGTCCGCTATTTTTGATTGCAGAGATTTACTTTGCATTAGGCCTGAATAAATCGCTTGAATCGCAAGTACACGAAAAGGCGGTTGAGAAGCGCAAGCTGTTTGAGCAAGCGAAGCGTCAAGAACAAGCCGCTTAAGGTTGCGTTTATGTCACAGGGTTAGGGACAACAATATCTAAATAAAAAAGGCCAGTTAACGTCGAGTTAACTGGCCTTTTTTAATGGTTAATCGTTCATATTTGAAGCAACAATTCCAGTAGTTGAAACGCTTGATTTTTGAGCGTTATCTAGCGCTTGATAAACCTTGGAGAAGTATGCAGAATGGGGCTGTAAAAAGCGGTATGGCATCCCCAAAAGTTGTGGTACTATGCAGGGCTTAATTAAAATAATAATTTCGAAATTTTTGTAGAAATAGGGATACCAGCGATTTATGTCCGATCTGGCAAAAGAAATACTCCCCGTCAATATTGAAGACGAGTTAAAAAACTCGTACTTAGATTACGCTATGAGCGTGATTGTCGGTCGTGCATTACCTGATGTACGCGACGGATTAAAACCAGTACATAGACGTGTATTGTACGCGATGAACGTACTGGGCAATGACTATAACAAACCATACAAAAAATCAGCTCGTGTAGTTGGTGACGTTATCGGTAAATACCACCCGCACGGTGATACAGCTGTTTACGATACAATCGTTCGTCTAGCGCAAGACTTTTCTATGCGTTACATGTTGGTTGATGGTCAAGGTAACTTCGGCTCGGTAGACGGCGATTCAGCTGCTGCGATGCGTTATACCGAAATTCGAATGAATAAGATCTCTCACTCGATCCTTGCTGATTTAGAGAAAGAGACGGTCGACTTTGTGCCAAACTATGACGGCACAGAACAAATTCCAGAAGTTATGCCAACACGCATTCCTAACTTATTAGTGAATGGTACCTCAGGTATTGCTGTTGGTATGGCAACAAATATTCCTCCTCATAACTTAACAGAAGTGATCAATGGTTGTTTAGCGTTAATTGACAACGATGAGTTAACGATTGATGAGTTGATGGAATACATCCCTGGCCCTGATTTCCCGACAGCAGGTATTATCAGTGGTAAAGCGGGTATTGTTGAAGCTTATAAAACAGGTCGCGGTAAAATTAAGATCCGTGCCCGTGCTGAAATCGAAGTAGACGATAACTCTGGTAAAGAAACCATTGTTGTTCACGAGTTACCATACCAGGTGAACAAAGCCCGTCTTATCGAGAAGATGGCAGAATTGGTTAAAGAAAAACGCTTAGAAGGTATTTCTGCCTTACGTGATGAGTCTGACAAGGACGGCATGCGTATGGTTATCGAAGTTAAGCGTGGTGACGTTGGTGAGGTTGTACTTAATAACCTATATAAATTAACGCAAATGCAAGTGTCTTTCGGTCTGAACATGGTTGCCTTAACAGAAGGTCAACCTAAGCTATTCAACCTGAAAGAAATGCTTGAATCTTTCTTACTTCACCGTCGAGAAGTAGTAACACGCCGTACAATTTTCGAATTACGTAAAGCACGTGACCGTGCGCACATCTTAGAAGGTTTATCGATTGCGCTTGCTAATATCGATCCAGTTATCGAGCTAGTGAAGAGTTCATCAAACCGTAAAGATGCTGAAGAGAAGTTAGTGGCACAAGGCTGGGCTTTGGGCAATGTTGCAAGCATGCTGGAAGCAGCGGGTTCAGACGCAGCACGTCCAGAGTGGTTGGAACCACAGTACGGTATTCGTGATGGCTTATATTATCTAACGCCTGAACAAGCGAAAGCTATTGTTGACTTACAGTTATACAAGCTTTCAGGCATGGAACACGAAAAGATTCTAAAAGAGTACAAAGAGTTATTAGACTTAATTGCAGAACTTTTGCACATTCTAAACTCGCCAGTTCGTTTGATGGAAGTAATCAAAGAAGAGCTTGAATTAATTCGTGATGAATTTGGTGATGAGCGCCGTACAGAGATTACAAATGCCTCGCATGACATCTCGTTAGAAGACTTAATTAACGAAGAAGATGTAGTAGTAACGCTTTCTCACGAAGGTTACGTTAAATACCAAGCGTTATCAGATTACGAAGCACAGCGCCGTGGTGGTAAGGGTAAAGCAGCGACTAAAATGAAGGAAGAAGACTTCATTGAACGCTTACTTGTTGCCAATACTCACGATACGATTTTGTGTTTCTCAAACCGTGGTAAGTTGTACTGGTTAAAAGTTTATCAACTGCCGCTAGCGAGTCGTACCGCGCGTGGTCGTCCTATTGTTAACTTATTACCACTTGAGAGTGATGAGCGTATTACTGCAATTCTTCCTGTACGTGAGTACGAAGAAGACAAGTACATCATTATGGCGACAGCTTCAGGTACAGTTAAGAAAACGCCACTGACAGCATATTCTAACCAACGTGCTAACGGTATTATTGCGTTGAACTTACGCGATGACGATACGCTAATTGGTGTTGATATTACCAACGGTGAAAATGACATTATGTTGTTCTCAGATGAAGGTAAAGTGGTTCGTTTTAATGAGAAACAGCGCGACAGTGAAACTGGTGAAGTAAAACGTGACCCTGAAACTGGTGAAGAGTTACTTGCACTTCGTCCGATGGGACGTACAGCAACTGGTGTTCGTGGTATAAACTTAGAAGACGGTCAGAAAGTAGTGTCTCTAATTGTGCCGAAGAATGAAGGCGCAATCCTAACTGTGACCGAAAATGGTTATGGTAAGCGTACAGCTATTGAAGAGTACCCAGCGAAGAGTCGTGCAACCAAAGGTGTTGTATCAATCAAAGTGAGTGAGCGTAACGGTAAAGTTGTTGGCGCTGTTCAAGTTGAAGATAACGACGAAATTATGATGATCACAGATAACGGCACGTTAGTACGAACACGCGTTAACGAAGTGAGCGTCATTGGTCGTAACACTCAAGGTGTGAGATTGATTCGCACCGCTGAAGACGAACATGTAGTTGCGTTGCAGCGGATTGATGAGATTGAAGAGGCCGAAGACTTTATTGAAGGTGAAGTTGAGGTTGCAGAAGGTGCTAGTGAAGCGCCAGCAGAAAGTGCAGAGCTCAACTCAGATTCATCATCGGAGTCTGAAGAGTAACGCCTTTTAGAAGAAAACAAAAAAGGGCGGTTAACCGCCCTTTTTTTTCGCTAAATTTAGCGATAGTGATTTTTAGTAAATTCAAAAACCGTATTAAATCTTTATAAAGAAGGAAAAGAAAATGTCTGCACCGTTTAACTTTTGTGCTGGTCCTGCAATGCTGCCAGTAGATGTCATGAAGAAAGCTCAAGCGGAATTTTTAAACTGGCAAGACAATGGCTGTTCAGTCATGGAAATGAGTCATCGCAGCCAGCCTTTTATTGCGTTAGCGAAAAAAGCAGAAGCAGAACTTCGTCAATTAATGACAATTCCTGAAAACTATAAAGTGTTATTTATGCACGGTGGCGGTCGAGGCCAGTTTTCTGCTGTACCGTTAAATCTATTGTCGTTAGAAGGTAAAGCTGATTATTTAGTGTCGGGTTCTTGGTCAAAAGCTGCTGCAAAAGAGGCAAAGAATTTCGGTAACGTCAACGTTATTGATATCGTAGAGAACGAAGGTGGAGAAAAGCGTGTTATGGCAAATAACACATGGGCACTAAGCGAAGATGCTGAATATGTTCACTATTGTCCAAACGAAACTGTCGATGGCATCGAAATGTTTGATGTACCCAATGTGGGTGATGTGCCACTTGTGGCAGATATGTCCTCGACAATTTTATCGCACAAAATCGATGTTACGAAATTTGGTGTTATTTACGCCGGTGCACAAAAAAATATTGGTCCGTCTGGGTTAACTATTGTCATCATTCGTGATGATTTGTTAGGGAAAGCTAGAAAAGAAACACCGTGTATTTTGAATTATACGTTCGCCGCCGAAAACGGTTCTATGTATAACACACCGCCTACATTTGCTTGGTACTTAGCCGGCTTAGTGTTTGAGTGGTTGTTAGCACAAGGTGGTGTATCGGCGATTGAAGCAGTAAACCAAGTAAAGGCTGATAAGCTTTATGCTTGTATTGATGGTAGTGACTTCTACCTTAATGACATTAACGAGATTAATCGTTCTCGCATGAATGTCCCATTTTGGTTGAAAGACGAATCGTTGAATGATGCGTTTTTGGCTGAAGCAAACCAAGCGGGCCTTTTAGCGCTGGAAGGTCACCGCAGTGTCGGCGGTATGCGAGCAAGTATTTATAATGCTATGCCGCTAGAGGGGGTCGATGCACTTATCGCTTTTATGAACGCATTCGCTGAGCGTCATAAAACAAATAATTAGAAATAGAAGGAAATCGAAATGTCTTTAATGAAAACAAGTGTGCAAAAGCACCTGGAGGTTAACTGAAGTGGAACAGTTAACATTACAACCAATTGAAAAGATTAATGGTGAAGTATTTTTACCAGGTTCAAAAAGTTTATCGAATCGCGCACTGCTTATTGCGGCGCTAGCGAAAGGTACGACAAAAATTACAAACCTTTTAGTGAGCGATGACATTAAGCATATGCTCAACGCGTTGACTAGCTTAGGTATTGATTACACGTTAAGCGAGTGTGGAACTGAATGTACCGTGGTTGGTAATAGTGGTTTCTTCAAGCAAACTGACGTTGGTGCACCAGTTGAGTTATATCTTGGTAATGCAGGTACCGCAATGCGACCACTTTGTGCAGCCTTAGCGGCGAGTGAAGGCGAGTTTATCTTAACTGGTGAGCCTCGCATGAAAGAGCGTCCTATTGGGCATTTAGTCGACGCACTTGCTCAGCTTAATGCAAACGTAGAATATGTTGAAAACAAAGATTACCCACCAGTAAAAATCAACGGTAAAACCTTAGGTGGAGAGCGAGTAACCATTGATGGGTCAATCTCTAGCCAGTTTTTGACCGCTATTTTGATGATTGCTCCACTATTACCAACAGATACCGAAATTGTTATTGAAGGTGAGTTGGTTTCTAAACCATACATCGACATTACGCTCGATATTATGGAGAAATTTGGTGTAACGGTTGAAAACAAACAATACCAGTCGTTCTATGTGAAAGGACAGCAGAGCTATCAGGGTAGAGAACGCTATATGGTTGAAGGTGATGCGTCATCTGCATCTTACTTCCTTGCTGCCGGTGCAATTAAAGGTGGTGAAATTACCGTACATGGTGTTGGCTTATCGAGTGTACAGGGTGATAAGCACTTCGCAGATGTTCTGGAGAAAATGGGCGCTGAAGTTATTTGGCAAGAAGAGTCAATCACGGTAAAGGGAAAGCCATTGAAGGCGGTAGACATGGATATGAATCATATCCCAGATGCCGCAATGACAATTGCGACAGCAGCATTGTTTGCTGAGGGCACGACTAGTATTCGTAATATCTACAACTGGCGCGTGAAAGAAACTGATCGTCTATCTGCTATGGCCACAGAACTAAGAAAAGTAGGTGCAACAGTGGACGAAGGTGAAGACTATATTACAGTGACACCGCCAGCTTCCCCAGTTCATGCTGATATAGACACCTATAATGACCACCGAATCGCCATGTGTTTTTCATTAGTAGCATTGAGTGACACACCCGTAACAATAAATGATCCTAAATGTACCGCAAAAACCTTCCCTGACTATTTCGATAAGTTAGCACAAGTATCTTGTTCATAAACAAATAACTGTTTAAGCATCGACACTTTTTATTGTTGGGTCATCGAACTCTAGCGAATAAAAGTGTCGTAGCTCTATCCTCGGCATCACAAAAGAGCATCACAAAAAGCTCAGAGAATATGAACAAGTTATACAGATATTTACAAATTGTGAAAAAATAAATTTTTAAACGATTTTCGATAATATTTCCCGTATAATGCAGCCGATTTGCGACATTAGGAGAAAAAATGTATGCAAGAAAGCATTCCCGTAATCACCATTGATGGCCCAAGTGGCGCAGGCAAGGGCACCGTCTCGCGACTAGTTGCAGACCAGTTAGGCTGGCAACTTTTAGATAGCGGCGCTATTTACCGTGTACTTGCTGTGGCTTTATTACATCACAACATTGAAGTTGAAGAAGAAGAACCGTTAATTCCAATTGCAGCTCATTTAGACGTGCAGTTTGAAATTACCAGTGACGGGGAAAGTAAAGTTATTCTCGAAGGCGAAGACGTTTCAAATAGTATTCGTACAGAAGAAGTTGGCGCTTTAGCGTCGAAAGTAGCAGCGTTTCCGCGTATTCGTGAAGCTTTATTGCGTCGTCAAAGAGCATTTCGTGTTGAACCGGGTTTAGTTGCAGACGGCCGAGATATGGGCACAGTCGTGTTTACTGATGCACCGGTAAAAGTGTTCTTAACAGCGAGCGCTGAAGAGCGCGCAGAGCGAAGATTTAAACAGTTGAAGGAAAAGGGCTTTGATGTTAGAATCGGGCGCCTTTTAGATGACATACGTCAACGTGATGAGCGTGATCAAAACCGAACGGTTGCTCCGCTTGTTCCGGCAGAAGGTGCGTTAATTATTGATTCTACAAAGCTTTCTATACAGGAAGTGGTCAATAAAATCCTTTCGTTTACGAACGAAAAGCTAACGCAATTTGCAGATATTTAAACCTTGAGTAAGGATACGAAAGGTATTGTTAACAACCCCATGAAACATTGATGTTGATTGGATTACACAAATGAGTTTATACACAGGTATGACTGAAAATTTTGCACAACTTTTTGAAGAAAGTTTAAAAGAGATCGAAACGCGCCCTGGTTCAATTATCAAGGGTACTGTTGTAAAAATCGAAAAAGACAACGTTATTGTTGACGCTGGTCTTAAGTCTGAGTCAGTAATTTCTATTGACCAATTCAAGAACTCTGCTGGTGAAGTAGAAATTGAAGTAGGTTCAGAAGTTGACGTAGCTTTAGATGCGACAGACGATGGTTTCGGTGAAACTGTACTTTCTCGTGAAAAAGCAAAACGCCACGAAGCATGGCAAGTGCTTGAAAAAGCTTACGAAGAAAAAGAAACTGTTATCGGTGTTATCAACGGTAAAGTTAAAGGTGGTTTCACTGTTGAAGTAAGCAACATTCGTGCATTCTTACCAGGCTCTCTAGTTGACGTACGTCCAGTTCGTGACACTGCGCACTTAGAAGGCAAAGATTTAGAATTCAAAGTTATTAAGCTTGACCAGAAGCGTAACAACGTTGTTGTTTCTCGCCGTGCTGTTATCGAATCAGAAAGCAGCGTAGAACGTGACGAGTTACTAGAATCATTACAAGAAGGTCAAGAAGTTAAAGGTATCGTTAAGAACCTTACTGACTACGGTGCATTCGTAGACCTTGGTGGTATCGACGGTCTTCTTCACATCACTGACATGGCTTGGAAGCGTGTTAAGCACCCAAGTGAAATCGTTAACGTTGGTGATGAAATCCAAGTTAAAGTACTTAAGTTTGACCGTGAGCGTACTCGCGTATCATTAGGTATGAAGCAGTTAGGCGAGGACCCATGGGTAGCAATTGCTAACCGTTACCCAGAAGGTTCTAAGCTTTCTGGCCGCGTAACTAACTTAACAGACTACGGTTGTTTCGTTGAAATCCAAGAAGGCGTTGAAGGTCTTGTTCACGTTTCTGAAATGGATTGGACTAACAAAAACATCCACCCATCTAAAGTTGTTAACTTAGGTGACACTGTTGAAGTATTAGTATTAGAGATTGACGAAGAACGTCGTCGTATTTCTCTAGGTCTTAAGCAGTGTGTTCCAAACCCTTGGGAAGAGTTCGCTAAGAACTTCAACAAAGGTGACAAAGTTAGCGGTAAGATCAAGTCAATCACTGACTTCGGTATCTTCATCGGTCTTGACGGTGGCATCGACGGTCTTGTTCACTTATCTGACATTTCATGGAACGGCGGCGAAGAGGTTGTTCGTGAATACAAAAAAGGTGATGAGATCACAGCTGTTGTTCTTCAAGTTGACCCAGAGCGTGAGCGTATCTCTCTAGGTGTTAAGCAAGCTGAAGACGATCCTTTTAATATGTATCTGACAGATAACAAAAAAGGTGCTATTGTAAAAGGTAAAGTAGTTGAAGTTGACGCTAAAGGCGCTAAGATTGAATTAGCTGAAGGTGTTGAAGGCTACCTACGTGTTTCTGACATTTCTCGTGACCGCATCGAAGATGCAACAACTGAATTGTCAGTTGGTGACGAAGTAGAAACTAAGTTCATGGGTGTTGATCGTAAGAACCGCACTATTAGCTTATCTATCAAAGCGAAAGATCAAGCTGAAGAGCGTCAAGCGATGGATAACTTGAACCAAGCAGACGATGCTGGTTTCTCTAACGCAATGGCAGAAGCATTCAAAAACGCTAAAGGTTAATCACCTATAGTGCTTAAAGGTAAGGAGGCGATTCGCCTCCTTGATATAAACTGCATTAGCGATACGCTTAATGACGACTCGGAGGTCTAATGACTAAATCAGAGCTCATTGAAAAATTGGCAGAGAAATTAGCACATATACCTGCTAAAGACGTTGAATCTGCTATCAAAGAGATCCTTGAAATGATGGCTCAATCTTTATCTAAAGGTGAGCGAATTGAAATTAGAGGTTTTGGTAGTTTTTCCTTGCACTATCGCGCACCTCGTACTGGACGTAATCCTAAAACAGGTGAAGCAGTTGAATTGAGTGGTAAATACGTACCACACTTTAAGCCTGGCAAAGAGTTGCGTGAACGTGTGAACGCATCAATTGCTTAGTTGCGAAATTCTTTTAAAAACGGCATGCTTTAGCATGCCGTTTTTTTTCATCAAAAATATCTGGAAATACTTTTGAAATTCTATCTAACGCTTACTTTGATGGTTGTTTTACTGCTGATTGCATTTGTATTTGGCAGTCAGAATGAACAGGTTATTGCTTTAAATTATTTAATCGCTAAAGCTAATATTTCAGTGGCGATGGCTGTAAGTATTTTTACGGTACTTGGCTTTCTGTTAGGTATTCTGTTTATGATTTTGCTGAAGCTATTTAAGCCAAGAAAGCAAAAAGCAGTAAAAGGTTAGCGCACTTCATGTTGGAGTTGTTATTTCTATTGTTACCTGTGGCTATGGCTTATGGCTGGTTTATGGGACGCAATAGTATTAAACAGAAAGACCAAACCGAGAAACAAGACCTATCTATTAAATATTCAACTGGTTTGAATTATTTGTTGTCGAACCAACAAGATAAGGCGATCGATTACTTAATCGAAGCGCTGAAGGTTGAAGACGACACTGTTGAAGCTCATTTTGCTATGGCAAATCTCTTTCGCAGACGTGGTGAGTTAGATAGGGCGTTAAAGGTTCATGAACACCTAGTTAGGCATGGTAACTTGCCTTCGAAAGCTCAGCAGCAAGCGGTATTCGAGCTTGCTAAAGACTTCCTTACTGCGGGACTATACGATCGCGCAGAGCACATGTTTCAAAAGCTTTTAAAAGCAAAGCCTTATCAGCAAAAATCACTGACTTATTTGATGCAAATTTATCAGTCGACGAAGGACTGGCAGCAGGGTATAGCACTAAAAAAACAAATCGTTAAGCTCAAAGATAAACACTTGCTACATAACCTTGCGAACTTTTATTGTGAAGCATCTCTAGAAGCGCAAAAACAGGATAATTTTATTCAAGTCGTTGAATTACTCGAGCAAGCGTTGGCTTGTGATCCTAATTCTTGTCGCGCTAATTGGCAGCTTGCTGAAGTGTATGAAAGTCATGAACAATGTGAGCAAGCCGCTAAATGTTATCAGGCAATCTATCAGCAAGATAAAGAGTTTTTTCCTGATGTTATAGAAAAAATGCACAACTGCTATAAGTCACTCAATGCAGAGCAAGAGTTCTTTGCTTTTATACGCAAGGTTTATGACGAGACAGGTAGCACCAGCGCGTTAATAAAATATTTGGAATTTCTAACCGAGAAGCATGGTGAAACCAAAGCGATAGAGTTTTTACTTGGAGGCTTAAAGCGCAGGCCGACGATTCGTGGCTTTAAACATTTTGTGAAATTACAATTGGTTTCTGACTCACCTGAAAAGCAAACAGAAAGCCTTGATGCAATTAAAGAGCTGATCTCTGCGTATATAAACATGCGACCCAGATATAGCTGCCGTACCTGCGGTTTTAATAGCAGCACGCACTATTGGTCCTGTCCGTCTTGTCATGATTGGGAGACGTTAAAGCCTGTTAGAGGCTTGGAAGGCGAATAAGTTAAAGTATTGTTGTAAAGGGAGCTTAGCTCCCTTTTTTATTCAATGATGGCTATATTTTCTAATCTTCGCTGTTTTCTAGGGCAGTCTTACGTGCGATAAACAGCTTAACTAACGGTTTGACAATTTGACTGAACTCATGAAAAGAATCCGTTTTGGTATTGATATTAACTGCCAGCGAAAAGTTGTGATCAGGTATCACCATCAGAAAGCTCTGAGCACCTCTAGATACACCGCCGTGATGTGCATATCGCATTTTGCCAATCTCATTACCTAAATCAATATCATGAACCCGCCAACCGATGGCATAGCTTTGTTCATTTATTTTACCGTTATTCAGTTTTTGTGGTGTCCATAACATTTCACGTATGGAGTCCTTTAAAAAGCTATCTGACATAAAGCCTTGGCCAAATGTAGCCAAGTCGATTGAAGTAGATAACCAACCGCCACCAGCGAGCCTGTGGCTCAAATCAACATCGCGCCAAAGTCTTACGCGAGTAGATTGATTATCTTTAATATAAAAACGTGACAACTGCTGGCTCGGTTGAACTTTGTGTTCTTCAACCGTATTACGCATGTTTAATGGAGTAAATACGTTTTCTTGCATCCATTGCTGATACGTTTTTTCTGCTAGCTTTTGCACTGCAGAGCTCAACAGCACAGTGCCTAAGCTCGAATAGTAAAAACGTTCACCCGGTCTCGAAAGTAATTGGCTTTCATCAAATAACAAGACTGCATCATCAACATTAGGGTAGAAGGTGTTAAGTTGAATGGTCTTTAGCAAGCCTGGTATTTCTGTGTTTTCTTTGTAATGAGGCATACCTGCAGAATGTGATGCAAGTTGGGCAAGCGTTATGTTCAACCACGCCTGATTAGGTAGTGGATTAAACACGTCTTCAAGCTTGGTATCTAAGCTGGCTAAGTCTTGTTGAATCAACGTTGCTAATCCTGCTGACGTTAACGCTTTAGACGTGCTACCAATGCGCACTAGTGTATTGGCAGTCATCGGTTGGTTGTTTTTAATATTCCCCCAGCCAGCAGCACCATGCCAAACTAAGTTGTCGTCTATTGCTATGGCAACTGAAATACCCGGAGAGTTGATTGCAACTCTATGATCGTTAATTAACTCTTGTGCTTGTTCGGCAACCAATTTATATCGAGGGTCAAGAAGTTGATGCGACTCAGGAATTTCGGCCATACTTCTTGAGTCAATGTCGGGTAACGTTATAAAGCCCCATGGTAACAGCGGTACTTGATATCGGTGCGCATAAAACTGGTAAATTGGAAATACGTGATAACAGACGCTTACCAAAACTAAAATAACAGCGGTGACTACTACTTTCTTTAAAGTCATTTAAAACACTCTCAAATCTAAAGTTGCTGCCATTAAAAGGAAAGCGTTAGTTTTTATCTGCTCAAAAATAAAAAATGCTGTGCATTTTTAAAATTGATCACGATATTGAGTCGGTGTCATCCCCATTTGTTGTTTAAAAGCTCGATTAAATGAAGCGATTGAGCCGTAACCAGTGTCTAATGCAATTGTAAGAATAGGAATATGTTTTTGATCTACTTGTTTGAGTTGTTCACATACACAGGGTATTCGATAGCTGTTTAAATAATGGGAAAAGTTAGTAAAGCCTAGTTCTTGGTTAATTAACACACGAAGCTGATGTTCGGGTAACGCCATCTTCTCTGAGAGTCGTTTTACCGTTAGCTCTTGCTCTTTATATAGCCCTTGTTCCATCAAAGTTTTTAGTTTATCGAGTTCTTTTTGTTGAGTTGTTGAACGTTCACCTTGCTTAACATTTGATTGTCTAATAGTGCCAGAACATACTTGTGCGTGATCAATTGGCTTGTTGATTGCCTTCTCACGAGTCTTATGATTGAGTACAACTTTAGCGGCAACGTAAAAGCTCAACGCTAAAATTAATGCCGCATTACCTATACTAAAAACAGCCGTATCCTTAACATCTAAAAAAACAAATTCAAACAGTGTCAACACTGTCATGTATGCACAGCAGCCCGTGATAAGTATCAAGCGCATATTACGTCTTCTATCAACGAGGTCATCCCAATACCCCAAGGCGGATCTAATCAACACGATAATTAGGATAACTAATCCAACCAAATGACTTAAATCGTGAATGGCTCCTCGACCAGGTGTGAGCAAGAAAAAGCCAGCTAAGAACAGGCACCACATAACAATAGGGAGGTATATTAGTTTCGCCAATTTTGAACTAAGTGATTCAGGCGCTAACACCGCTTGTGAAAACCATAGAATGGCAAAGGATGTTAGATCGGTCGCCAAGAGGAGAGGCTGTCTTAGCCAACCATAATCGCGATTAGGAATTGGTGTTGTAAGTAAGACATAGGCGGAGATACCGATGATTAAAGCCATTGAAGGCCATTTTGTTTCCGTTTGGTTTGCTATGTAAAGGTAGGAGGCAAGAAAAAATAAAATGCCAACAGTACCAAATCGAAAAAATAAATCGAGAACTTCGATAGGAAGTAGAGAAATCATAATATGTAAAAATAGTTATCGAACCAAGGAGGTTAGCAAGCAATCAAATAGATATAAATGAATCGATAAAAATATTCACAATAACATACCAGTTTTCTTCGATATTTTTATGTGTAAAGGGTAAAATAGCGTAAAATTTTTCTATAGGAATTTGCCATGAGTGAAGCAAAAGTCGTTGTTGCCCTAGACTTCGATAATCAAAAAGATGCGTTAGCCTTTGTTGATAAAATCCAACCGTCAGATTGTCGCTTAAAAGTAGGCAAAGAAATGTTTACTTATTTCGGACCAGACTTTGTTAGAGAGCTAGTTAAACGTGGCTTTGATGTTTTCCTAGACCTTAAATTTCACGATATCCCAAATACTGTTGCTAAGGCTGTAACAGCAGCTGCCGAGCTCGGGGTTTGGATGGTTAATGTCCACGCTTCTGGTGGCACAAAAATGATGGAAAAAGCAAAAGAAGCACTCGTGCCATATGGCGACAAAGCACCTTTGCTAATTGCGGTAACCGTATTGACGAGCATGGGCGAAGAAGACTTAGTGGGAATTGGCATTGACAAACTGCCTGCTGAGCATGTTAATAGCTTGGCAACGCTTGCACAGAATGCCGGTTTAGACGGTGTTGTATGTTCTGCATGGGAAGCTGAATCACTAAAAGAAACATTTGGTGAAGATTTTAAGCTTGTTACGCCGGGTATTAGGCCAGCGGGTAGTAGCACAGACGATCAAAAGCGTATTATGACGCCTGAACAAGCAGTTGAAGTAGGGGTTGATTACCTAGTTATCGGACGCCCAATTACTCAAGCTGAAGACCCACATCAAGTGCTTCAGGATATTAACCAATCGCTTAGCTAACTTTTTACTACCTAGCTTTGACAAATCCTTGAATGCAGTCTAATTCTTAATATGCGGTCACATTAAGTGACCGTTTTATTACATGGAAATAAATATACAAGGATAGAATATGAAAACTTTCAAACTTGCTGCTTTAGCAGCTCCATTGTTATGCCTGTCATTTAATACTTTTGCTTTTGCCGATGATGAAGTCGTTGAATCTAGTCTTAAGTCTGTGATTACCAAACCTTTGAATATAAATCATGCCACGGTTGAGCAACTCATGGCACTTAAAGGTATTGGTAAGAAGAAAGCACAAGCGATTGTCTCATATCGAGAAGAGTACGGTGCGTTTATCACCGTGAGTGATTTAGTCAATGTCAAAGGTATTGGTGAAAAGATATTAGATGACAACGCTTCATTACTGTCTATTTAATTGACTCAAGCCAATTTAAGCTCGCTTATGCGGGCTTTTTTTATTGGTAATGACAAAAGAAAAAAACGCTCTATCGAAATAGAGCGCCAAGTCGACTAAAACGTTAAACAGAACGAGAACGTCGAGGGATAAATTTCTGTATGACCTCAGGTTAAAGAAATAGCTGACAGTATGGTGCTAATTCTTGTGTAACCCAGTACAGCAATGTCATTCAGGGATGTCCGGGGGATAGCAATTGTTCATCCACGACACACAGGATAGATGCAATATATGACAGTTAAATGACAAGGATTATTAAGTTATTGTGACAGCGTTAGGTTCAATTACGATTGGATTATTCAACCGCGGAGAACTTGAGCTTGAACATAAGCGTTTGTATGGATGGCTTCCATCTTGAATTAGACTCCGTATACAATGGTGTAACTATATAAAACGTAATAATAAATTGATTAACCGTGTCAGAAAAAAAACTGCAACATTTTTATATTGCTGAAGAGCAATCAATTTACCTACTGAGTCATAAAGATGCGACTAAGCTGAAAACTTGGGTAGATCTTTGTCAGCGTCAACTTGCGGCAATGGGATATCGGAATATTTCACTTGTTGGAAAGGGAGCTTATGGATTCGTGTTTGCAGGAGAAGATAACGCAGGTAAACACTATGTGTTCAAGTTTTCTAGAATTACACTGCCACAACACGTCCAAGATAGATTAGAAGAAGAAGCTGAGATCCAACAACAGCTTAGCCATGCTCAAATCCCTTCAGTTATTGAGTATCGAAAAATTAAACGCCAGTCAATTCTACAAATGACGCGAGCGCCAGGGATAGATCTTGAACAGCATTCACATCAGCAAGGGCCATTGCCCGCAGAGCAAGTTGTTTCTTTCGCAATACAGTTAATTGACTTGCTTAAATACTTAAGGGACGAGAAGCAACATCCTGCTGGTAAACCTATCGTGCACGGCGATATAAAACCTTCTAACCTCGTATTTGACCAGGAAACGGGGAGGTTGCAACTTATCGACTGGGGATCAGCTGTTTTCGCGCAACTTGATGAAGACGGTCAAACAACGGCAAACAACGTTATGGACTTGATGAGTAGCGATTTGCAACATACGAATGCGCGCTTAGGGGATGTATATTTTATAGGGCCTGAACAAATCATTGGCGGGTTATCATCGCCACGATTTGATGAGCAAGGTGCAGCAGCTACTTTATATGCGTTAGCGTCAGGTCAATCATGCCGTTACGGTAAAAACATTATTCCTGCGTCAAGTTTGGGTTTACCAAAGTTACTTGCCCAAGTACTTGATGGTTTGCTAAGTGAAGACCCGAAGATAAGAGCCCAAGCCGGGGATTACTTGATTAATAATCAACGGTTGTTGAGTAATCTTGTGTTGTCAAAAAGCCCCGCACATCAACAGATAACCCCCTTGATACCTGTTTGGGTAAGGCACTCAAGTGAACTTATTGATACCGTTGTTTATGGCTCTCGTAAATCATTTCTACGCGAAGAAAGTGATGATAGTGCGTTAACTGAAGTGGATGACGTACAACTAGAGAAATACTATAAGAATTATCTAATGGGAATGGGAGATAATGAGAAAGCGTTTGTGGCAGCGGTTAGTCGTTTAGGTAATTTCCCTGTCGTGGGTGGCCTTGCTGTGCGTTGGGAAAAAGACGGGGTTTATGTAGATTCAAATCTTTCGCTATTTGATGAAAGCTTAAAACAATCCTTCCAAAGTGCGGTGAACAACATGATTCATCTGGCGCAAGGGATATTTAGAATTGGCATGTTTAAGAGTTGCCTGTTTAACGCCCGTAATACGTTGCACGTTGAGCGAGTAGACTCAACAGTACCTTTTATCGCGGCAAAAGGGCAGTTCATTCCGTTTGATGTAAGTGTTATCCCAGAGCTTGATGACGAGACCAAGCTACATTCTTATTTTGAAGACGGCAAAGACCCTGATGAATATCTGCATTTGCCTGATGAAATTATGGCGGAACTCGCGAAACTTAATTTAATTCACCATACAGGTTGTATTATTTTCGAAGTCTTACCTACGCATTTAAAGATACATAGTTATCTAATGTTACTGAATCACGAGCGAGAAGCAGAGTTTAAGCAGTGCTTAGCCAACATTTTGAGTCTACTGCCAACAATAAAAGGGCTTGGTATTTCAGGCTTTATGAAGCTACCCTACAAAGACACCCGTTTTTTCGAGCATATTAATCAATTGCCTGAGAAATTTTATCCGAAAAACCCGAAAGCGGGCCAATAATCAGGCAATAGCCAAAAAGGAATAGACGTATGGAAAATCCAAAGTTAGGTGAAATCGCTTGGTTAGATTTAACTGTCGACGATGCTAGCAGTATTAAAGATTCATATGAGCAAGTAATCGGGTGGAAAGTGGAACCCGTATCTATGGGAGATTATCAAGATTACTCTATGATTGCTGAATCAACGGGCCGTGCGGCAGCAGGTGTATGTCATGCAAGAGGCGCTAATGCCGATTTACCTGCTATGTGGCTACCTTACTTTTTGGTAGAAGATGTTAAAAAGTCTGCGCAAGTAGTTGTGCTCAATGGAGGCACCTAGCACACCAAGATAAAGGTGATGGGTAATGACAAGTTTGTCGTTATTACGGATCCCGCCGGTGCTGCTTGTGCCCTTTATCAACAAGGTTAATCATAAATCTCTTTAACCTGCACTCGGGTTAGGAAGTTAGCCAATATATTCTATATGCTAACAATATTAATAGTTTATATTTCTAACGAGAAGTTTATTCTTAGTACAAGGCAAATTTACTCCTCAATAGTTATTCTATTGTGAGTGAATTTAACGCTTTAATCAGGATAAATAGCCGTTGGAAAGCAATTTGTTATCCCAAGTTCAGGTTCTTTAGTCTTTCATCTAACACTTCAGGCATACTGATTAGGTGTGAGCATCATAGTTGTCACCTGTGCTCATTGGTAAAAACAATGTTTGATAAAGACGTGTTGCATAACCGTCAGTCATGCCTGATACATAGTCAGCAATTACACGATAATGGTTTTCTCCACTGTCCGCGGCATTTCTCCAACGCTTGGCTGTTGCTGTCGTCAGTAGTCTTTCCGGATCGGACGAAAGTGCCTCAAATAGTTCCATTACTATTTGCTGGCCACGATATTCGACTCGTTGGATAGCAGGAAGCTTTACAACAAATTTCAGTACAAAGTTTTTAAAGATTTGCAGCATTTGTGCTTGTGCATCAGGGAGCTTTGCATTGTATCTCAGTAGTGGAGATTCAAACTCACCAGTGTCAGTGTCCACTAGTGACAGGCTAATAGCCGTAATCAGATAATTTACTAAACCACCAATCGCGTCTTTTTGCATATGGTGGTGTTCAGAAAATAATTTGTCGGTTAGGGTTTTACTGTAGCTAGTTAGCCAATTGTCACCGATTTCTTGTAATGGCTTTATCACATATTCGTCGAAGTCATTTCGATTTACCACATGCGTGACAATCGCATCTTCTAAGTCATGAATACCATAGGCGATATCGTCGGCGAGCTCCATGATGGAACAATCAAGTGACTTAAATACCGTTCGGCTGTGTTGCTTTTCGCGTTCCACAATGGTCTGAAATAATGCTTGGTCGCTATCGCCTAATGGCGACAATATCCAATCCAAAATTTCTTGATCGTCAGAATAAAGCCCCTTTGGCGGGTGCCATTCGCTAGCCTTTAATTGCCTAAAGTTTTGTGGTGCACGGTTAGGCATTTTATGAACTAAGTTCTCAATGGTTTGTGGATACTTGATAAGGCCAAGTAAAGTACGGCGCGATAAATTCATACCGTAGCCTTCACTAAATGGTTCTAATTTAGCCACAATGCGAAGGGTTTGACCGTTGCCTTCGAAACCTCCGTGTTTACGCATCATGTAGTGCAGGGCAACCTCTCCACCATGGCCAAAAGGTGGGTGACCAATATCATGCGCAAGACACAAAGCTTCAATTAGCGTATCGTCGTCCGGAAATAGTGACTGAGCGAGTTCAGGGTATTTAGATCTGAGTTGCGCTGTAATGCCAGAGCCAATTTGTGCTGCTTCGAGTGAATGCGTAAGTCGAGTGCGATAGAAATCACTTTGGCCTGAACTGATGACTTGCGTTTTTGATTGTAAACGTCTAAACGCAGCAGAGTGCAGTATACGTGCTCTATCACGTTGAAAAGGTGTGCGATGATCGTGCTGACGTTTGGTTAATTTTTCAAATCGTCTTGCTAACCAACTATCATCAATTACATTGCTCATAAGCGTCCTCTTTGGCCAGTGACTTACAGTATGTATAATACTGCACCTAATAGTGTCTATCATAGCCAACTATCGGCTTAAATTACTAGCAAATTCAACATACTTGAGTGGCCATTTAGGGGGAAGAAAGAATTTGAAATTGAAGAGTAAGTTATTTATCTGTCTTGCTCTTCGAAAAGTGAAAATTGTTAGAGGGGCTATTTTTTAGCAATAAAGATTGCACGTTGAGGTGCAGGGTAGCCTTCAATTGTTTTCGATTGGTCATTAGGATCAAGAAAATCACTCAATGATTCGGTGTCAATCCAATCTGTCTTACGTTGTTCCTCTAATGCGGTGATATCAGTATTAACCATGCGAACATCGCTGAATCCACATCGCTCTAACCAAGCACACATTGCTTTGCCGCTTGGCAAAAACCAAACATTGCGCATTTTTGCATAACGCTCACCCGGCACAAGTACTGTGTTTTCATCACCATCAACAATTAACGTTTCCAACACGAGCTCACCGCCTTTGACGAGTTGTGCTTTAAGCTGATAGATAAAATCTATCGGTGAACGCCTGTGATAAAGCACGCCCATCGCAAATACAGTGTCAAATGCATTTAATTCTGGAAGTTGCTCTACACCTAAAGGTAGCAAGTTAACGCTGGGGTTTTTGATAAAGTGTTGAACCGCATTAAATTGCATCACAAACAATTGCGTTGGGTCGATACCCACAACAAACTTCGCACCAGCCCCGCGCATACGCCACAAGTGGTAGCCACTGCCACAGCCGATGTCGAGAACGTATTTATTTTTTAGGTCGCTAATATGAGGAACTAGTCGATCCCATTTAAAATCTGAACGCCATTCTGTATCGATATGCAAACCATGGATATGATATGGACCTTTGCGCCATGGTTTGAGTTTTTTCAGCATATGCTCAAGGCGTTTTAGTTGCCCACTATCTATTTCTTCTGGCTTACCAACGCTCACGCTATTGGCTAAATCTACAAATTCGGTATGGGTTACGGGTAACTGTTCCAACACTTTTCGCCACTGTGCAAATTCGCCATGTAGGTGGTGCTTTTGCCAGTCGGTCAATTGTGTAGGAAGGGTGTCTAGCCAGTGACTTAGGCGATTTGTAGCTATTTGTTGATAAAACGTATTATAGAAACTCATCTATTTTTCGCCCTTAATGGCAACCATCGAAGTAAAGTTAAAACATTGGAACCATGGTGTTACTTCGCCAAATCCAGCCTGTGCTAAACGTGTCTTGTGCTCTGCAAGTGTATCCGGTCTCATCACGTTTTCTAACGCAGTGCGCTTCTGAGCGATTTCGAGTTCACTGTATCCATTGGCGCGCTTAAAATCATGATGTAAATCGATTAATAACTCGTTTGCCGTCTCTGACTGGCCGGTAATTTTTTCAGAAAGCACTAGAATGCCGCCGGGCACTAGCCCTCTGAAAACTTTATCCATCAACGCTTGGCGCTTTTCTTTTTCGATGAATTGTAGTGTGAAGTTAAGCACGACAATTGACGCGTTTTCGATCTCAATTATTTCAATATTGTCTTTAACAATTGTAACGGGGGTTTTGCCTTTGAAGGCTGAAACGTGCATCTTACAGCGTTCAACCATAGCGTCAGAATTGTCGACACCTATGATTTCAACATGATCTTCGGTAATTGCACGACGCATTGCGAGTGTTGCGGCACCTAAAGAGCAACCCAAGTCGTATATCTTCGTATTAGGTTTTGCATAGCGCAGGCTTAAGCGGCCAATAGTGTCAATAATCGTGTTGTATCCAGGCACAGAACGACTGACCATATCAGGAAAAACTTCTACTACCTGAGCATCAAAAGTAAAGTCTTTAACTTGGCTATGCGGGTTAGAATAAATTAAATCGGTATTTGAACCTTGCATGAATGAGGACTTTTTTAGTTAAACTTCCTATATTTTAACTGAAGCGATTGATCTTGATAAGATAATATTGCAAGGTTCCGGTCTACGGGTAAGTTAAGGGTATATTGCCAATGTGTAAAATAAGATGGTTTGGCATTTGTTTGCTGTTGTTATTAGAGGTTGTAGGGCTAGGAAACTCTGGCTTACGCTCGGCTTTAGCAAATGATTTGGCAGTGCCAGAGCAATCCGTTAGCACATTTTCCCCTGACAAAGTCTTTTCGATTGCATTCAGTAATGAGTCCTACCCGCATCAGTTCGTCAATAAGGAAGGCGAACCTGATGGCATAATGAAAGACTTCTGGCAGCTCTGGGCTGAAAAGCAGGGCGTTACTATTCAATTTGTACCTATGTCATGGCAGCAAACGCTCGATAGTATTCAACGTAATGATATAGATTTTCACGCAGGATTGTCGTTTACGCTCGAGCGTACTGAATTTATTAATTTCAGTACCGGTGTATTTCCGACCTACAGTTTTATTTATCTAAACGAATCCCTCCCTAGCATTACCCATGTTGATCAACTAACACCATACACTGTCGGCGTGGTTAAAGGTTCAAGCCATGGTTCGACATTGCGAGAGTCGAATCCACGCATTCAACAGATTGTGTTCGATACTCGAGCCCAAGTGTATAAGGCTGCGATGGCCAAAGAAATTCTAGCCTTTGTTGAACTTGAAAGGCTTGATGATAGTTTCGAAGAGCTTGCTCAATTAACGTCGCTTTATCCTCGTTTTAGACGCATAAACTACCAAACAAGTGACTATGCTGCGGGCTTGTCAAAGGACGATGTCAAAATGCTTGCATTTGTTAACCAGGGTATCGAAAAAGTTACTTTGGCTGAGCGACGAGAAATTGAGAATAAGTGGCTCAAATCACAAAAGACCAGCGTAGGTGTAACGCTGGCTTTCACTGACAATGTAGCACCTTATATGGGGCATTCCGCATCTGGACAGCCACAGGGGTTGTTTCTTGATATTTGGCGTTTGTGGTCTAGTTATACTGGGATGCCAGTCGCTTTTGTTGGCGATACGATGAGTCGGTCGATTGAACAGGTAAGAACAGGCAGGGTTGACGCACATATTGCTTATCCAGGTAGCAATGGTGTTGTAAACGATCTTGCAAAAGCGTCGAAAGTCTATGAAGTTTGCTCTGGCGTCTTTGTATCCCAAGCGATGCCAGGCATTGAGAACATGGCTCAACTTACAGGCAGGAATTTGGGCGTGTTTGTTACGTCACCTTATATCGACACGATAAAAACCGAATACCCGTCAATAAATCTAGTTTACTTTACTAATCATCAAGAGATGATTAGTGCTGCCGAGCGAGGTCAAATCGATGCAGCGATAAGTGAAGTAGAAAACATGCATGTGCAATTGGTTAATGCCAACCTACAGTCGCTTTTTTATTTGCTTGACGAGCCTAAATTCAGTGTTGATATATTCGCTTTGGTCAACTCCGAAAATGAGGCGTTGGCAGATTACATTCGTGAGGGGTTTGAGCGTATTCCTGAGAGCGAGCTCTGGGCGTTAGAAGATACGTGGCTAACTGTTAAGGACAGTAGCTATTTTAGAGAGCAGGGCCAGAAGGTTGATTTAAGCGCTGAGCAAGTCAAATGGGTCATGGAAAACTCAACCATTAAAGTTGGTATGGTTAAAGACTGGGAACCACTAGAGTTTGTCGATGAGCAAGGACGCCCCCAAGGTATCAACATCGATATCATTAACAAAGTGGCTGAAAGCGTAGGTTTAGAAGTGCAAATTGTCACTTACGACACTTGGACAACACTGCTAGATGATTTATACGGTGCTGAGGTAGATGTGATACTGGGAGCATCTCAAACCGAGCAACGTGAGAGTTTCCTGACGGTAAGTGAGCCTTATTTGGAAGCGCCATGGAGCATTATTCATAAGCAAACGCTAAAAGAAATCAGAAGTATTAGAGATTTCAACGGTAAACAACTCGCCATTATTAAAGACTATCAATTGATTGACTACATTCGTAGCCAATACCCAAATATTTTTCTAACCGTTGTAGAGTCTATCGACGAAGGCGTTCGCGCAGTTCAGCAGAATGTTGCTGATGGCTTCATCGAGGTACTGCCGGTAGCATCAAAAGTCACGAATCAAGAAAGCATTGTACCTTTAAGAATTTCAGTAGTGCCTGAGTTACCGCTGCAGGATTATCGAATAGCGCTGCGCAAAGAGCAAACCGAGCTCAAAACTCTGATTAACGAGGGCTTGATGAACATGTCTGATCAAGAGCGTCAAGCGATTCTAGATAAGTGGTTTAGTGTGAGCATTCAAACAGGGTTAGACCGACGTTGGGTCGCGAAAATTGCAGCACAGTTGGGCTTTGCGATTTTTATCATCATAGCTATTGTTGTTTATTGGAACCGTAAGCTTAGACAAGAAGTTGGCTTGCGCCGCGATTTAGAAGTTCAAATGAAGCATATGGCGACTCATGACGAGTTGACAGGAATCGCAAACCGCGTATTGTTGAAATCTCAAATGGAGCAGGCTATTGCATTGCACCAAAGACAAGGCCTCAAGTTGGCCGTGTTATTTGTTGACTTAGACGGCTTCAAACAGGTCAACGATGAACATGGTCATGAAATCGGCGATCAAGTGCTGAAAGAAGTCGCTAAAAGGTTGCAAGGCTGTGTTCGAAGTTCTGACACCGTATGTCGATTTGGTGGTGATGAGTTCATCCTTCTGCTCACAAGTTTGAATAACCTAGAAGAAGCAGGCTTTATAGCTGAGAAGGTGATCAAGCTAGTCAGCGAAACCTATCGCATTGGCGAAATTGAAGCAAAACTGGGCTCTAGTATCGGTATTGCTATGTTCCCCGACGATGGCCAGGAAGGTGGAGACTTGCTGAAAATGGCGGATACATTGATGTATCGAGTAAAAGCCAGTGGTAAGAATGGTTATCTATATCGCAAATAACCTTGATAACAATTACTTTAAACTGGTATTACTTGAGGCTCTGGTTGAGGGGAAAGCAAAATATTTAATCGGTGAATCTCCCCTTTGTTCCTCTCAAACTTCAACATGCTAAAAGTTAAATCGGAAGCGGCTATTTTTCGGGGTGACTTTACTAAGCTTTGCTATATAATATCTGGCAATTTTATGTCTTCCCGCTGATTTAGCGGGTTTTTCATTTCAGGATAATTCTAAATGCGCAGTCATTATTGTGGTGAGGTAAACGAATCTCACGTAGGGCAAGTAGTCACGTTATGTGGTTGGGTTAATCGTCGTCGCGACTTAGGTGCGGTAATTTTCTTAGATCTTCGTGATCGCGAAGGTTTAGTTCAAGTTGTTTTCGATCCAGATTTACCAGAGGTTTTAGATACAGCCAACACGCTTCGTAACGAGTTTTGTGTCCTAGTTAAAGGTAAGGTGCGTGCTCGCCCAGAAAGCCAAGTTAACAAAGACATGGCAACAGGTGCTATTGAAGTATTAGGTTTAGAGTTAACAATTTTGAACAAGTCTGCTCCTTTACCGCTTGACTCAAACCAAGAAAACTCAGAAGAGCAACGTTTAAAGTATCGCTACCTTGATTTACGTCGTGCTGAAATGACAGAGCGCTTAAAGTTCCGTGCTAAAATCACTGCTGCTGTACGTCAATCTCTTGAATCTCAAGGCTTCATGGATATCGAAACGCCAATTCTTACTGCAGCTACCCCAGAAGGTGCTCGTGATTACTTGGTGCCAAGCCGCACACACAAAGGTAAGTTCTTCGCATTGCCACAATCACCTCAGTTATTTAAGCAATTACTGATGATGTCTGGTATGGAGCGCTATTACCAAATCGTTAAGTGTTTCCGCGATGAAGACTTACGTGCAGATCGCCAACCAGAATTTACACAAATCGATATTGAAACGTCATTCATGACGGCTGACCAAGTGATGGAAGTAACGGAGAAAATGATCCGTGAATTATTCCTAAACTTACTAGATGTTGATTTAGGCGATTTCCCTCGCGTGCCTTATTCAGAGGCGATGACACGTTTTGGCTCTGATAAGCCAGATCTGCGTAATCCGCTAGAGATTGTAGATGTTGCTGACATCTTAAAAGACGCAGAATTCAAAGTATTCTCTGGTCCAGCAAACGATGAAAAAGGTCGTGTAGCGGTTATTCGTGTGCCAGAAGGTGCTGCGAGATTCTCGCGCAAGAACATCGACGATTTAACTAAGTTTGTCGGTATCTACGGTGCTAAAGGCATGCCTTGGCTTAAAGTAAATGATAAAGCTGGTGGCATGGAAGGCATTCAATCACCAATTCTTAAGTTCCTAAACGAAGAAGCGGTTAATGCTTTATTAGCGCGCACTGGTGCTGAAACGGGTGATATTATCTTCTTCGGTTCAGATACCTATAACGTGGTTACTGAGTCGTTAGGTGCACTTCGCTTGAAATTAGGTGAAGAGCTTGGTTTAGTTGCTGACGAGTGGAAACCATTGTGGGTTGTTGACTTCCCTATGTTTGAGGAAGTTGATGGTCAAATGCACGCGCTTCATCACCCATTTACTGCGCCAAGCAATATGACACCTGAAGAGTTAGAAGCACAACCAGTTGGTGCCTTGTCTAACGCGTACGACATGGTGTTAAATGGTTGTGAATTAGGTGGTGGTTCTGTGCGTATCCACGACCAAGCAATGCAAGCTGCTGTATTTAGAATCTTAGGTATCAGCGATGAAGAAGCACAAGAGAAGTTCGGCTTCCTACTTGAAGCACTTCAATATGGTGCTCCACCGCACGCGGGCCTAGCATTTGGTTTAGACCGATTAGTGATGTTGATGACAGGTGCTAGTTCAATTCGTGACGTAATGGCGTTCCCGAAAACGACAACTGCAGCATGTCCATTAACGAACGCGCCAGGTCAAGCAAACCCTGCACAACTTGAAGAACTTAATATTCAAACGCTTGTGCAAGACGATAGTGCTGAATAATGACCAAAAGGTCATTGATACAATACGTTTAATCGTTTACTAATAAAAACGCGCTTTTAATCATTGAAAGCGCGTTTTTTGTGAGGAAAATTTGCCAATTATTTTAGGAATAGACCCTGGCTCACGCGTAACTGGCTATGGGATTATCGAACAGAATGGTCACTCTTTTACGTATTTAGGTAGCGGCTGCATTAGAGCTATCGCCCAAGGCGAAGACTTAGCCACACGTTTGCAGACAATCTTTGCTGGTGTTTCTGAACTGGTTATTCAATTTAAGCCTGATATGTTTGCGATTGAACAAGTCTTTATGGCATCTAATCCTGATTCAGCGTTGAAGCTGGGGCAAGCTCGTGGCGCAGCTATCGTAGCGGCAACTAATGCAGGATTGGATATCGCAGAATACTCGGCACGACAAATCAAACAGTCAGTGGTTGGCACTGGTGCTGCTGATAAAACGCAAGTTCAACATATGGTTAAGTCAATTTTAAAGCTACCTGGTACGCCACAGGCAGATGCGGCAGATGCTCTTGCTGTTGCGCTTTGCCATGCTCATAGCCATGATTCCATCAGCAAAATGGCAGGGCAGGTGAGTAAAACTGTTCGTGGCCGCTTAAGAAAGTAACAACTGGAAGTTGTCGGCTTAATAAATGGTTTACTGTATAAATATCTAGTGTTAAGCTTTTCACCATGTTAACCATGGAATTTTAATGTGATTGGACAATTAAAAGGGCTGCTTGTTGATAAGCAACCGCCGGATATTGTAATCGACTGCAACGGTGTTGGTTATGAAGTACAAGTACCTATGACAACTTTGTACGCATTACCTGAGCTCAATGAACCTACCTTACTTTATACACATTTCGTTGTTCGCGAAGATGCGCAATTACTTTATGGTTTTGCTACCAAGGTAGATCGCAAGCTTTTCCGTT
This sequence comes from Thalassotalea sp., assembly GCA_022448425.1. GTDB lineage: Bacteria > Pseudomonadota > Gammaproteobacteria > Enterobacterales > Alteromonadaceae > Thalassotalea_F. The sequence goes on from JAKVCY010000187.1 coordinate 60,127, forward strand.
TATTAATTAAGGCCAGTGGTGTAGGGCCGAAGTTAGCATTGGCTATTTTGTCGGGTATGTCTGCAGAGCAATTTGTTAGCTGTGTTGCACATGATGACGCCTCTACTATCGTTAAAATACCGGGTATTGGTAAGAAAACGGCAGAGCGCTTACTCATTGAAATGCGCGACCGCATTAAAGATTGGCAAGTTGAAAGTCATGCCAGTATGCCTGATGCGATGCCGCTTGAGTTGGCAGCAGAAAACACCTTTATCAAGTCTGATGCTAAAGGGGATGCTTTAAACGCCTTGATTTCTTTGGGGTACACGCAAGGACAAGCAGATAAGGCGATTAAAGCGGTTTATCATAAAGACAAGTCAAGCGAAGTACTGATTAAAGATGCGCTTAAAGCTATGTTTTAAGCGTTACGTTTACCGATAAACAATTAACGAAAAAACGAACGATAAAAACAAACAGTTAATATTAGACTTAATAAATTTGTGCTAATGCCTAGGGTAGTATAAGTGCCTAGGACAGCAACAACGTCTAGGAATAAGAAATGATAGAAGCGGATCGATTAATACAACCAGTTGCAACAGTTGAAGATGAAGGCGTAGATCGCGCTATTCGTCCGAAAATGCTGACCGATTATACTGGTCAAGATCACGTTAAGGCACAAATGGAAATTTTCATTCCTGCCGCGAAGAATCGAGGCGAGCCGCTTGATCACCTGCTGATTTTTGGACCGCCAGGCTTAGGCAAAACCACACTAGCCAATATCGTTGCTAATGAAATGGGCGTAAATATTCGTACCACTTCTGGCCCTGTACTCGAAAAAGCTGGCGATTTAGCCGCATTGTTAACTAACCTCGAAGAAAACGATGTGTTGTTTATCGATGAGATTCATCGCTTGAGTCCAATGGTGGAAGAAGTACTTTATCCTGCAATGGAAGATTACCAGTTAGATATTATGATTGGTGAGGGGCCAGCCGCACGTTCTATTAAATTAGATCTGCCGCCTTTTACATTGATTGGTGCGACTACGAGAGCTGGCGCCTTAACGTCTCCATTGAGGGATAGATTTGGCATTGTGCAACGTTTAGAATTTTATTCGAGTACAGATCTTACCGATATCGTACTGCGTTCTGCTCATTTCCTAAATCTTACCATTGATGAACAAGGTGCCTTTGAGGTGGCTCGTCGATCTCGTGGTACTCCGCGTATTGCTAACCGTCTATTACGTCGTGTTCGCGACTATGCTGATGTTAAAACGGGTGGAGTTGTAAACCAAGAATCTGCCGCAAAAGCATTGGATATGTTAGAAGTCGACAATGAAGGTTTTGACATTATGGATAGAAAATTACTGCAGGCTATCATTGACAAATTCATGGGTGGCCCAGTTGGATTAGATAACTTAGCTGCGGCCATTGGTGAAGAACGAGAAACGATAGAGGATGTTTTGGAGCCCTTCTTAATTCAACAAGGCTTTTTACAGCGAACACCAAGAGGGCGCATTGTAACAGAGCGTACCTATCAACATTTTGGCTTAGCCAAGCCGTAATAACTTTTACACGTCTTAATATCACTATATTGGGGCAGAGCAGCTAGTACCTTTGTTTAATCACTGTCACTGTTCTAATCTAAATAGTCTCATTCCCCAATAAATTTTAGGCAAAAAAAAGCCCGCTTAGTGAAGCGGGCCAACTTAATAAAGTTGATAGAAGGAAGTTAATAGTTCCAGGAAACATGTCAGAGAGAAGAGACAGTATCAATACTACCTATTCTTCAAGAAATCTGGGCGTGTGAGACTTTCTCACTGCGCTAGCTCAGAAAACAAGAGTATTCTAAACAAGTCTTACCACCCCAACAAACTAATTAAATTTTATTTTCGCATTAGAAAAATTAATGCAATAATTATTTCGTGGTATTGCCTCAATGTCTCTAATGAATAGATATATAGGGATGTTGGTAATAAAGTGAATAATTATTTATATATTTTGCATGCTGGTTGGATGTTAAAAAATATAACTAAAAAGTTAATATGAAACCGTAGAGAAATTAATTTACAAATATTCACTAATTTAATTGTATACAAGCCTTGTTAGCACAGGCGTTAATTATTAATATGGTCCCCATAATAAGAGTAATTTGAATTCACAGTCTTCCCTATGTCTTTGCCGTCGTTTCAATTTCCTGTACGTGTCTATTATGAAGACACAGATGCTGGCGGCATTGTCTATTATGCCAACTATTTAAAGTTTTTTGAACGGGCCCGAACTGAATGGCTTCGCACATTAGGTATTGAACAATCAAAGTTTTTAGAACATTCCATTGGTTTCGTTGTCAGACGAGTTGAGATGGACAATCTGGCATCAGCGCGGTTAGATGATGCGCTAACAGTTCACTCTCAAATCGTTCGACTTAAAAGAGCCAGTATTATCTTTGATCAACAAATTACAGATAGTAATGGAAAAGAATTATGTCGGGTTTCGGTCTCAGTGGCATGTATCGATTTTACAAAACATAAACCATGCCAAATCCCAGAGTTTATTTTAGGAGCGTTAAAAAGTGTCAGCTGAACTGTCAATTTTAGATTTGTTTTTACAAGCGAGTTTGTTAGTAAAATCTGTAATGTTAATCCTTTTGGGTTTTTCAGTAGCAAGTTGGGCAATGATATTCCAGCGCAAAAAAGCACTAGACGGTGCTTTGGTTCAGTTAAAACAATTTGAAGACAAGTTTTGGAGCGGTGCAGATCTAAACAAGCTATATGCTGAAATTACTTCTCGCCCAACTGTGCAAGGTATTGAAAGTTTATTTGTGGCCGGCTTTAAAGAGTTCGCGCGTTTACGTAAAAGCAATGTTCACGCGCCACAGGCGATTGTTGATGGTACTCATCGTGCCATGCGCGTTGCGTTATCGCGTGAAGTGGACAGCCTAGAGACACATTTACCATTTATGGCGACGGTTGGTTCAATTAGCCCTTACATTGGTTTATTTGGAACCGTTTGGGGGATCATGAACTCATTTATCGCTTTAGGTGCGGTGCAGCAAGCTACGCTAGCAATGGTTGCGCCGGGTATTGCAGAGGCGCTAGTTGCAACAGCAATGGGCCTTTTCGCTGCAATTCCTGCGGTAATGGCTTTCAACCGTTTTAGCCACAAAGTTGAAAAGATAGAAAACAGCTACGCTAACTTTATGGAAGAGTTCTCGGCGATTTTACATCGCCAATCAGCAGCTGAGCACTAGGGAGTAACTTAATGTACAACCGTGTTCGAAGAAGAAAAGTTGCAGAAATAAATGTAGTTCCCTACATCGATGTAATGCTGGTGTTGTTGATTATCTTCATGGTAACTGCCCCTCTTATTACACAAGGCGTAAAAGTTGAATTGCCAAAGGCGGAGGCTGAACCATTAGATGAAGATAGTAAAACGCCTATCGTTGCTTCCGTTGATGCTCAAGGGAATTACTTTATCGCAGAAGGTACGGGGAAAAACCGTAACGTGACGGCAGAGCAGTTAGCGATTGAAGTTGCAGCACAGCTGCAACTGGATCCTGAAAAGCCTGTTGTTGTTAATGGTGATGGCGCGGTGTCTTATGATGCTGTGGTTCAGTTGATGGTACTACTACAAAAAGCTGGTGTGCCTTCAGTTGGCTTAATGACAGATAATCCGGAGAACTAACACTTGTCCGGTAAGTACTCTTGGCCGATCGTTTTTAGTGTTGGCTTACATATGGGTTTAGGGTTGGTTTTGTTGATGGGGAATTTCTCTTCTCACAAGCCAACACCAACTCAACTGCAAGTTAATTTGCAAACCAAGACTCAACCTATTCAAGCTTTCGCTATTGATAGGGCAGTGTTAGAGAAGCAGGCTGAAAAAAAACGCAAGATTGAAGAACAAAAGAAAGCTGCTGAGCGAAATCGCCTTCGAGAGATTGAAGAACGAAAAGCTGCAGCTAAGCGCAAACGCGAAGAGCAAGCACGTAAGAAAAAGTTAGAAGCGCAGCGCAAAGAAAAAGAAAAGCAACGCCGCATTGCTGACGAAAAAGCAAAGCAAGCAAAAGCTAAGAAGCTCGCGCTAGAAAAAGAACGTAAGCGCAAGGAAGAAGAACGCAAGCGCAAAGAAAAGGCAGCGGCAGACGCTAAAAAGAAAAAAGAACGTGAAGAAGCCGAACGCAAACGTAAAGCTGAAGCGGAGCGTAAACGTAAAGCACAAGAAAAAAGGGAGCGCGAAGAACAAGAGCGCATGATGGCCGAACAATTAGCGCAGGAAATGGCTGCAAGACAGCAGATGCGAAGTCAACAAATGCAGTCCGAAGTCAATCGCTTTACGGCTCTAATTACACAGACAATTAAACGACACTTGATTACAGACCAAGCCACGATGGAAGGAAAGTCTTGTAAATTAACGATAACTCTTGCACCATCAGGTTTTGTTACCAATGTTCAATCTGGTTCAGGTTCTCCAGTAGTGTGTAATGCTGCAAAAAATGCGGTTTATAAAGCAGGCACGCTACCTGTTTCAAAAGACCCTGATATTTTTAGGCAGATGCAGAAAATTAGCCTTACGGTAATACCAGAATTTTAGGCGATTATAAATTTCTATATAAAGATAAAGGACCACAATAAGTTAAGGTATGAACAAATACATGACACGATTTACTCGCCGATTATTGGCGGCTACGACATTATTATTCTCATTTTTCTCGCTAACTGCCCATGCGACTTTAGAGATCGTTATTACAGAGGGTATCGATAGCGCTCGCCCAATTGCAATTTTACCTTTTAAATATAATGGCAATGGTGTCCTTCCTGATAACGTCGCCAAAGTCGTGAGTGACGATTTGCTGCGCAGTGGTAAATTTAGTCCTATTGAACAAAGTCGTTTTCCTCAGCTTCCTAGCACAGATAAAGAAGTTGATTACGCTGCATGGGCTGCTGAAGGCGTAGAGGCCATTGTTGTAGGTAGTGTCAGCGAAACCTCAATCGGTCGATACCAAGTTAACTATCAACTAATCGATGTGATTCGTGGCCAAATTACAGGCGGTCAATCGCAAATGCTAAGTGGTGGTCGTCTAGTTGCAGATACGGCTCATCTAATGATCAATAGTGGTGCGGAGATCGCAGCTGGTCAGTTCCGTCGCTTCGCACACCAAATCAGTAACGCTGTTTATGAAAAGCTAACGGGCGATAAAGGTGCTTTCTTAACAAAAATTGCTTACGTCATTGTTAGAGATGAAGCGACACATCCGTATCAGTTGGTTTTCGCAGATTACGATGGTACGAACGAACAAGTTATTTTACGTTCAAAAGAGCCGCTGATGTCTCCTGCTTGGCACCCGAGCGGTGAACAATTAGCGTATGTGACTTTTGAAAACCGTCAAGCTCAAATCTATATTATTGATATATATACAGGAAAACGTCGCTTAATCAGCTCTTACCCTGGCATTAATGGCGCGCCACGTTTCTCTCCTGATGGCAACAAGTTAGCGCTAGTGCTGTCTAAAGATGGTAATCCAGAGTTATATATTCTCGATTTGATGAGCAATCAACTTAGACGTGTCACTCGTCATAGAGCAATTGACACCGAGCCAAGTTGGACACCAGATGGTAATTCATTGATTTTTAGTTCAGAACGGGGTGGAAAACCTCAGCTTTATCGCGTAAATTTAGTCGATGGTAAGGTAAGACGTTTAACATTTGATGGCGAAATGAACCTAGGTGGTAGTTTAACGCCAGATGGTCGTCAGTTAATTATGGTTAATCGTACGCGTGGCCAATATCATTTAGCGAAGCAAGAGTTAGATACGGGAATTTTCCAAGTACTAACAAAAACTCGTTTAGATGAGTCGCCAAGTGTATCACCAAATGGTGGCATGATTATTTACAGTACTATGCACAACAATCGTCAAGTATTGAGTCTAGTATCTGTGGATGGCCGCTTTAAGGCGAGACTTCCTGCCGCAGATGGACAGGTTAAATCGCCAGCGTGGTCACCGTTTTAATAATAAATAATAGTTACTTTTATATACATGAATAAGGAAAATAAAATGCGCTTGAATAAAGTAATGAAGAGTGTTGCTGTTGCACTTCCTTTGTTTGCATTAGGTGCTTGTAGCTCTAGCTCTGATACAGATGCACAAAGCCAAGTAGACACTAACGCTTCTCAAACTGCGACTCAAACAAATGAAAACGTACAAGTAACTGCTGCACAGCGCCAAGCTCAAATTGAAGAGCAAAAGCGTCAAGAAATGGAACGTTTACGTTCTGAGCACATTGTTTACTTCGATTTCGATACATCATCATTACCAGGTTCTTACTCTGCAATGTTAGATGCGCATGCTAAATTCTTAAACGCTAATTCAGACGTTAAAGTACTTGTAGAGGGTCATGCTGATGAGCGTGGTACGCCTGAGTACAACATCGCACTTGGCGAACGTCGTGCAAAAGCTGTTGTTACTTACTTAGAAAACATGGGTGTTTCTCCTTCACAATTAAGCGTAGTTAGCTACGGTGAAGAAAAGCCAATGGTTAAGAGCCGTACAGAAGCTGCATTTGCTAAAAACCGTCGCGCAGTATTAGTTTACTAATACCGACCTAAATAGGACTGCAATGAAACTCAATAAAGTTTTATTCGGGCTTATTATGGCAGCCAGTGCAAATAGTGCACTGGCTCAGCAGCCCGCTCCGGTGCTAGATGTTAGTGGTAATGCTGTCGGCGGTGTTGCTGAACAATTAGCAAATCTAGAACGTAAACTTGATGCGCGTAATCGTGCGCAAGTAAATATCCAACGTCAATTAGACGAACTCCAAACGGAAGTGAACGAGTTACGAGGTGTAACAGAGCTTCACTCTCATCAACTTACGCAAGTACTTGAACGTCAGCGTGAACTTTATCAAGAAATTGAACGTAGAGTGTCTGACGCCTTAAAAGCGCCAGCGCAAGTTCCTGCAGCGCTTGCTAAGCTTCAAACAGGGAATGGTAATGCTGTGTACAGCAATAACCTAACTGAGAACGAAGCTTACGATCGTGCGGTCAACCTTGTGTTGAAAGATAAGCAGTACGATAAAGCGATACCTGCATTCCAAGCCTTTAATCGTGATTTTCCTAATTCAAGCTATGCACCAAATGCTCATTATTGGTTAGGACAGTTATTATTTAACAAAGGCCAAATGGCAGAAGCTGAAAAAGAGTTTTCTATCGTTGTAAATAAATACACCACATCCAACAAACGAGCAGATGCTATGCTTAAGCTGGGTATGGTAGCGCAAAAGCAAAATAATCCAGAAAATGCTAAGCGCTTATATCAACAATTAATTGAAGCTTATCCAACAGCTACTGCAGCGCAATTAGCACAAGCTAGATTGCAAAATTTATAGTGATATTGCTGATAACTTGTTCATACTGTTGCGATTTTGCGCAAACGAAAAAGAAATCGCAAAAAACATCAAATTTGTTGTTGCACTAGCAAAAATTATAAGTATCATATGCGGCGCGTTGGACGAGAGTACAACGCAAAACAAATGTCGGTCGTTAGCTCAGTTGGTAGAGCAGTTGGCTTTTAACCAATTTGTCGAAGGTTCAAATCCTTCACGACCGACCACTTTCTCGAAGGGTTTGTTTTTAGGTAAAGTTAAAAGCCAAGGCTTTTAACGCTTAAACCTAAATTAAGGTCGAAGAGTAAAATCTCACCACATCATCTTTCTTACCAAGGAAAGTGAGAGGTAACTCATTTGTTAGGTAATTTAAATCGGTCGTTAGCTCAGTTGGTAGAGCAGTTGGCTTTTAACCAATTTGTCGAAGGTTCAAATCCTTCACGACCGACCAACCTAACTTGTGTTAAGTCTTAAGATTTAGTCACTAGGTTGAAAAATTCCCACAATATTCTTGATATCGGTCGTTAGCTCAGTTGGTAGAGCAGTTGGCTTTTAACCAATTTGTCGAAGGTTCAAATCCTTCACGACCGACCACCTTTTTTAAAGGTGAGTATTTCAAGAACATCAAATTAAACTATTATAGTTATTATCGGTCGTTAGCTCAGTTGGTAGAGCAGTTGGCTTTTAACCAATTTGTCGAAGGTTCAAATCCTTCACGACCGACCACTCTTTCTTAGATTGTGCAAATAACTATATAGAACTTTATATCGGTCGTTAGCTCAGTTGGTAGAGCAGTTGGCTTTTAACCAATTTGTCGAAGGTTCAAATCCTTCACGACCGACCACCTTCTTAATTATTCCCAAATCCATTAGGGTAAAAAGTAAAGGCTTTTAACGCTCTTTACCCAAGTAACGTGTCGCAGGTACAAATCCTTCACGACCGACCACTTTTTTACTGATGCAATCGAGTGGGTTACTTTAATATTGGCATATGGCTTTGGGCATGATGTACAGAGGTTATAATTGGTGGCAAGCCAACCACTAAGTGATATTAGACTTTACTGTTAAAACGGTGAAGCTTTTATCTTCATCTATTTCGTAGCTAAGCTTTACTAAATACGGTTGTAATTCAACAGCTAATTGCGCTTGGGTCATGCTGACGGTCTGTGCAGCGAATTAACTACAAAGTAACGGTTAAACGCAACCAAAGACGCTGTTGCTGGCAGCTTACTTAAATCCTGTTGCCTTTGGTTCGACATGCCTTAGAACGGATAAAGGTTGAATGAAGCTCCACTAAAAAGCCAACTTTTTAGCAGAGCTCTAAAGTCATTTTAACGAATTTACGAAAATAATATTGTCACTTTAACACTAAATATGGTGAGCTTTAGAATTAGATAAAACTTTTAATCAAATTAGTTTAGAGCATCTTGTTCTGTATCCTCTTTCCGATTTTGTAGCTCTTTCTTCATTTTTTTTACAATGCTAGGGTACTTACTGGAAAGGTTGTTTTGCTCTTTTGGATCGTTCTGTAGATCAAAAAGTTGCCATGTTTTAACGTCGTCACCGGTGTATAGTTTGTACCGTTCTCCAGACAAGGCGTATTGTAGTCTAGTATTATCTGCGTCGTATTTAACTCCTCTCATCGGTGACTGAAAAGCTATAGCTTTACTTCGTATCTTTTGGTTACCAAGTAGAATAGGTAAAATAACCCCAATCCCGTTTAAGAAATTGAACTAAATGCCTGTTCCTAGATCTGATCTTTCGACCAAGAACGATTCAATCTAACAAGGAACAGGCATGAAGAATCTAGTTGAATTATTTTGTGATGTCGATGACTTTTGCAA
>JAKVCY010000188.1 GCA_022448425.1 Thalassotalea sp.
GCTGCCCATTGCGCTGAACCTGTTGAAAACACTGGAACTGACCTTATCGCTAAATCAACATAGATCTGATCGAGGTATGCAAAATAAGTTCAAAAAAAATCCCCCGATTTTCATCGAGGGATTTGTGTATGAAAGACAGGCATACTGCGCCCTTTTTTCTGTCTTGATAAACTCGTCATTTTCTCTCGAAGAATCGTTATTTTGCGGTATAAGCGAGAAACGCAATGACTGCGATACCTAACAGTTCCTACATTACAAACTATCGGCTGAGTCACCACCAAAACTACAATCTGGATTGGAACGCTTGAAAACATGTTGGCGCCAAACTTTACGGTTTTCGTCAGTGATGACTTCTGCGCCAAGTGGGTAGATGAGCAGTAAGTAATCACCTTTTGAGATATCTGCTCGGGTGAAGCTTGGCGCTGCTGGGTCTTCCACCAAAATTGGTTGGATAACCGCTATTTTATCGTCTCTTAAACGTGCTAAGCGTTCTACCGTTCCTAGACCTGATGCCGAATGAAAGTGACCGTTAAGGTGAACAAGTTTATGAGAAGGATTCGATTCCATCGCCAAATGAATAGATTCCGCCATGGTGTCATCTCGAACTACTTGTGCGTGATAACTATTTAAGCTTCGTTTGCTCATTGCACTATTGTTACCATGGCTCATTGCGCCAGCGAATTTCTCGAAATAAGCTCCTTCTTCAGGCGTATAAAAGGACTTCGCTACTTGGTTCTTTCTTTCCGGTGGTAATAAATCGAGAACCTCAAGCCCGTGACGCCCCGTGCAAGTGACGGTGTCTTTTGGGGCATTTGCCGCTATAACTGGTAATCCGCGCTGCTTTGCCATCTCAACCAAAGGACGGTAGCTGGTGCGGTAGTTACCCCAAGCGCGACCATAGTGTCGCAGTGACCATTCACCTATATCACCAGCTAGATAAGCATCAAGTGTTGCTTGGGTATCACGTTCGAATTGTTCCAGAGACAGCATGACCGGCTGCCCACCTTCGAGCATTTTCTGATAAATATCTGCTTGTGCTAAATGGTTACCAGGGTGTCTATGGTTTTCGCCGATAAAGACAATGTTGTAGTCAGATAAACCACCGTCACTGTTAGCCAAATCTATCAGCATAGGCTTATCGTTTCTAACGTCAATAAGTTGATACTGAAGCATGTTGGCAAGCGGTATAGATGACGACCAACCTTGACTAGTAGGTGCCAATAGTTTCGTACTAACGTCCTGATCACGCTGACCGACCGTTGAACTACAAGCACCAATAGTCAAGGATATTAATAGTGCTGTGAGGGTGGTTTTCAGTTTAGTGGCTTTCGTTTGCAAAATCTTGTCCTGAGCAAATACGGAAAATAATGCATAGCATAACGATAAATCGCTCAAATAAAAACAAGAATAGTTATCATTTGTGTGTTAAGGAGGTTTTATTTAGGGTGTAAGCCAAGCCTATTTTATTGTGTTAGCAATACCTATATTGAAAGCCGTGAAAGATTCAAAAATACAAAGGCCCTAAAATTGTAGGGCCGATATATTAATAGTTTGCTGGCTAAACACTTTGCCATCAACCTGCTTCAAACCAAACGTAATGCTTGGATCTTCTTTTTCCCAATCAATGTCGATAAAGCCATAATTCACATCATGAGTGTAATCTCCAAGACGATGTTTGTTAGGGCTAACATCTTTCCACTTCTCACTTAAGCCTGAGCTTGTAACTTCATAAAGTGGATACATTCCTTGGCTTTCTACTTTGGATAGCTCGCCCCAATGTGTATCGCCACTGATCATGATAACGCCAGAGATCTTTTCCTGCTTTATTTGGTTCAATAATCGATTTCTGTCGTATGGGAAGTTTGCCCAAGACTCCCAACCAGTGAATTCAGGTAATAGCTGTAAACTTGAAGCAATGATTTTAACCGCAGCAGGTTTTCTTAGCTCTTCTTCGAACCATTTCCACTGTTTCTCTCCTAACATTGAGGCTTTTTCGTCAGGTGACACGTCGTAAGGGCCCATGTTTTTGGGCATGCGTTTTATGGCATAACCTAGCTTACCAACGCTGTGCAACGGCGCTCTGTTCCAACGTAAGTCCGGCATGATGATATGTACACTTTGTTCGCCTTCGCCATACATGTAAGAGGTGTAGATACCGTTTCGTTTATAGCGCGGTGAGTCTTTAGGTTCTTGCCAAAAATCAAGCATGATCTTTCGTGACGCTTCTTTTTGTGGATATTCGCTTCCTGCGTCATTCTCCCCATAGTCGTGATCATCCCATATCGCGATAAGTGGAGAATTTGCCTTTAGTTTTTTAAACCCTGGGTGATCACCGAGCATTTGATATTTAGCTTTTAATTCGCTCATATCCTCGGTATCGCCATAAATGTTGTCACCCAGAAAAATGAAAAGATCTGGCTTATCTTCCACAATCGCATCGAAGATTGGCATAGGCTTGTATTGCTTGCCACATGAACCAAAGTAAATATGAGAAAGAGGCAATTTGGCTTTCGTTGCAGATTGGCGTGTGACATTTGATTTAGCCTCATGCTTGGTTAGGCCTTGTGCACCAGACTCAGCGTAAAGGTTTACACTAGTAAGGCATGAGAAACCTATTAAAAGTGAAAAAAGCTGTTTGTTCATTTAAGTACCTCTTTAATTTCCTTCGCAGCCTTAGGGTTAAATAGTGTAGGGCTCTCTCCAAGCAGTTTCAGTGCTGTCGCAGCAAACTGCTGCTGAGTAAGCTCTCGGGAGGTTTTGACTTCTCCCTGTGCTTTAATATCAGGTCCGAGTGCAGCAAACCAAATATGTTCCGAACCTACAATACCATCAGGAAAATGTTTTAGCCCCTTCATGTAACCCTTTAACGAGCGCTGAGAAGCATGGTGTTGCCAATTTGCAGGCGTGCTACCTCGTCCATGGTCGGTAATAATTAGCAAATTGGTATTGTCTTTGTAATCAGGCATCGCTTGCAATGTAAGCCATAAGTCTTCAATAATTTTATCGCTACGATTTGCCGCATAAAGGTATTGGTCGTATTTGCCATCGTGGGCAAAATCATCAGTTTCTCCCAGCGCAATAACCAGTAGTTTAGGTTTTACCGTTGTTAAATAATCCTTGGCATAACGATAGGTAAATGCATCGAACCTGACATTGTGCCAAGGGCTTGGTATTTCTTGTTGAAGTTCGTTTAGCCATTTAACTTTTGGCGAAAGAGGATAATCTTGCGCTGAGGAAAAGCCTGCATTGACGTGAAGTTTGCTGCGTTTTGTGTTGAAGATATAGGGAAATACATCCCAACTGCCAAAAACAGCATTCTTTTGTTCATAACTAGGTTTATTGTTTAGCCATTCGACGAATGTTACATGCGGATTGTTAACTTTTTTATTGCTATTGATATCTTCATCGACAATCCCTGTGAATATTTCACTATAGCCAGGGTAAGAAAAATACCAAGGGTTGGCTACGGATATGGTAGAGCCATTATTCCTGTTACCTATAATGGCCCCTTGTGGAATAAGGGTATGCCAGAAAAAAGGCAAAAGTTTTTCTTTTCGCTCACGCTCTGTTTGCGCCCAAAATGTTTGTGTGAGATGTTCCTGATTTGTTACGTAGTCTTTGTGGTTAATGAGTAGCTGGTCAGCACCTGCAAATACTTCTTGCCAACGCAGACCATCGATTGTAACGACGACGAGTTTTCGGTCAGCTTTATTTCCATTGGGTTGTGCAGGCTTTTTTTTATCGAATTCAGCAAAGGTTGTGCCTGTAGCACTCAAGGTAAGTATAAAAAGTATCAGGAGATAACGTGTTTTCATTTTGCGCATAAACCTCTTTTATCGCTAATAATAAAAAAAGCAGGTGCGAGGCACCTGCTAAAGGGGAGCTAGCGCGGCAACATCAAACATCCTATGGAAACTGTTATGAAACCTTCTATGAAATATGGTTCCAAATTAGGTGTTTGGTGAGCCCGCGCTACAAACATGCAAAACATTAAATCCTCAGATGTTAACTCTGCTTAGAAGTTAACACTGAAGGTTAACGTACTTGTACGAGGTGCGCCGATGAAGTAAGTTGCACCGCTACCTGTTCCCGTAGATAGGTAGTCTTCGTCAAGTAAGTTGTTTACTACAAAGGCAATATCAACTGAGTTAATACCGTTACCTTCAAACTCTGTGTGGTAGCCTAAGTTAAGGTCAGTAATGATGTAATCTTCTGCATCGCCACGTTCACCCGTGTATTTAGCTGATGCGCCGAAACGCAGATTACCGACAAAGTAGTTAGTTGATAGCACCCACATGTCTTCAACAGAGTCGATAACAGTTTGACCTTTTTCGAAGCCAGGAGCGTTACCTACGTATTCTGAATCATTCATCGTGTAAGATGCGTAGATTTCCCATGCGTCTGTAAGCTGGTAGCTAGCACTTAGCTCTAAACCTTGCGATTCAATACCACCAACGTTCACATAAGTACCGTTAGTACCAATTGTGTAGTCGATGCCATCGGTGTCACTGCCTGGTGCAATGAAAGTAATACGGTCGTTGAACTCAATTGAGTAAAGTGTTGCAGAAAGGTTTAGTTGTTCACCAAAGTAGCGAACACCCAAGTCAATGTTCTCTGCAGTTTCTGGTTCAATGTCAGTTAACGTAGAGGCGTCACGCTCAAGCACGGTATCTTTAATTGCCGCGAAGTTTTCACTGTAGCCGGCGAAAAGTTCTGTCGTGTTATTCAATTGGTATAAGGCACCAACGCTAAATAAAACGTCTGAGTCACTATCAACCGTAACATCGTTAGCGCTGATGTAGTGGTCGTCTTTTTCAACTTCGACCAAGTACTGTTGAACACCTAAGTTAAGCGTTAAATCGCTCATTGTGATCGTGTCTTGGATGTACCACTTTAACGTATCTGTATCGAAGGTGTTGTCGTACTGTGTCCAGTATGGTGTTTTGTCGAAATGATGATAAATACGAGCATCGATAACTTTGTGCCAATCGCGGTGTTCATCACGCACTGCCATTTCGTACCAAATACCAGCAGTAATATCGTGGTTGCCGAACGTTGTTTGACCCTTTGCAGTAAAACCTGTGCGCTCTTTTTGATAATGAGTGTGACGGTATGACATTACTGGAATTGCGTCATCGGCGTAACATGAAGGGTGTAAACCTGGGCCAGAGTTCCATGGCCAAGTAAAGTTCGCCGTACAGCCGTCAGCAGGTGCTAGCGGTGTACCATTTTGGTCAGTGAAACCGTAACTAGCGGCGATAGTGCCACCTTGGTTTGTTGGGTTACCATTTGCATCGACAGCAAGCACTAGGTACGGTGGAATCCAGTCACCACGACCTTTATTCTTGTGGTAGTAAGGCGTTACTTCGATCGTTGTTACGTCTGATAACGCGTAATCAAACTTTAAGTACGCTAGCGTATTTTCACGAAGCGTCGACCAACCTTCTGCGAACATTTGGTCAAAGTGAGGAATACCTGTCCAGTTCCACGTTAACTGATCCCAATCAGGCGTCTGATTGAATTGTTCGATGCTCACACTGTTGTAGTTGTCTTCTGCTACATCGTCGTATGAGATACGGCCAGTTAGTATTAGGTTGTCTAGTTCAGAAACAAACTTGAATTCAGCGTGTTGGTTAGTGAAGCCACCGTTTGAACCTTCACCTGACCAGCGGCTAGCAGACGAGTCTGAGTAGCTGATGTAGGCAAATGTATTCGGTAGAATTTCGCCAGTTTCATGACGCGCAAAGTAGCGCTTAGCGTCATGGTCACCGGTTGTGTAGGCAATTGTTGTGCTTTTAACTTGGTCAGGGTCTTTACTTACGAAGTTAAACGTTCCGCCTAGCGCATCTAATGATGCCGATGAAATGTCTGATGTCCCTTGAGCAACTTCAACGGTTAACAAATTTTCGCTTGCTAAGTAACGGTTTGCTTTCGCACCACCACCGTAGTTTGAACCACCGTTTGGAATACCATCTACCGTCATACCTAACTGTTGTTGGTTGCCGTCGATAGAGAAACCACGCATCGTGATTGATGTTGACCAATCGTCACCACCGAAGGCGTCGCCTTCGTTGATATTGATACCTGGAAGGTTATCCATTACGGCAAGTACCGAGCTAATCGGCGCCTGTTGCTCAATCATGTTTTGATCGATAGTGTTGTTTGCATAAGAAAGCTTTTTGGCAATGACGGCAATTTCTTCGATTTCTTTATCAGCAACGTCATCAGCAATCGCAAGTGGGCTTAAAGCAACCGTGATAGCAGTGGCTAACATGGTTTTGTTTTTTGTTAAGAGAGACATGTTGGTTCCATTTTTTATTGATTAATTTTTAATGGAACGAAAGGTTAGCTTGGGTTTATTACAAATTTGTTTAATTTAATTGAACGTTCAATTAATAAAAGTTTAGCTTGTCTTTATGTACTATCTGCGTAAAGTTCCCTTTACTGAATTAGTGCTATTCGTTTTGTCGGTAACCTGAGAAAACAAGACAATGTTACCCAAGCTTAAGTGAAAGCTAGGTGACTTTATGGTTAACAACTGATGAAAATGAGTAGCAGATGAATAAGAAATACTTGAAGGGTAATTTAGCGCAATGCCAAAAATTGGTATGGAGAAAGTTCGTAAGCAGCAGCTTATTGATGCAACGTTGAAGTCGATTGAAACTAACGGTTTGCAAGGCACCACGATTTCAACGATTAGTAAATTAGCAGAGGTTTCGACAGGGATCATAAGCCATTATTTTGGTGGAAAAGGAGGCCTACTTAAAGAAGCGACGGTCTATCTGCTTGCCCAATTGAAGAAAGACTTTATCAGCCAGTTCAAACAAACAAAGCCAACGCCATATGAACGTATTGAATTTATAATTAATGCGAACTTTAGCGTTGCGCAAAGCGGTGACAGAGCAGCCGTAGCTTGGCTTTCATTCTGGGTACAATCAATGCACAGTGAAGAGTTAGCGCAAGTACAAAAAGTTAATCACATGCGTTTGGCGTCTAATCTGAAGTTCTCTCTAAAGAGCATTATTCAGCCGGAGTATGTTGAACTTTGTACCGATATGCTGGCGGCGCAGATTGATGGTCAGTGGCTTAGATGTGCTTTATCGCATTCAAGTGATGAACAATTCCAGCAAGCAGCGCTTAATTGCCGTTTATTGTTGAAGCATTTAACTGACCAATACGGTTGCTAGCGATACCCCATTTTATTTCAGTAGGCTTTTGCTTGTCAGCTTGCTTCACTTTTGGCACACGTCACAATAGTTTCTAATTGTGATTAACTGCCTGACGGGCTTGTATAAAAAAAGCGCCAACTAGTGAATAATCTTGGGCGCTGAGATCGTCAAATACTTCTTGAAAGAAGCGACAGATAGCTAAGAACTACCTATACCAGTTGAACTAAATATTTGATCATTCAGCGAGAATTAAAAGGCTTACAGGCACTGGTTTTGTGCTCCTGCAAAACCTTAGCACCTACATCCATGTAGGCGTGGCGTTGATTGCAGAGAATGGTTACTCTCGACAACTGCGTCCAGCGTTGTCCTAATTCACCACATCCATGTGGTTCCATTGTCAAAATCAATAACGCAGCATATAAGCCTTTTAAACTGGCCCTCTGGGAGCTTTTCAGGAAAGTGATAATTTCACAAGTTTCCTCGCTGGAGAATGACTACAACAGCATAAATTTGCTTTATTTTAACTTCCCCGGCATAGCTCTGAAGTGGTTAAATATTTATTTCAATTGGTACTAAGCGTTAATAGCTTTAATGAGTGCCTCACCAACTGCATGTGCACTTGTTGGGTTTTGTCCTGTGATCACTCGCTCGTCTTCAATCACTAACTCATGCCATGGCTGTACTTTGTTGTAACGTGCTGCTGTTCTTGCTAACGATTCTTCCAGTAAGAACGGAATGTCATTGATCGTGTTGTAATCTACTTCTTCTTCGCGAGTAAAGGCTGTTACTGACTTTGTAGACAGCAATTTTTCACCATTTGATAGAGTGATAGGTAAAAGTGCAGCAGGACCATGACAAACCGCAGAAATAACACCGCCGTTTTCATAGTGTTTTGCCGCTAGGGCTGCGAAGTCTTCATTTGTCGCTAAGTCTGACAGCAATCCAAAACCACCTGGATAGAAAATACCGCTGTACTGTTCAATGTTTAAATCGCCAACAGCAATCGTGTTAGCTAACTTGGCTTTCACTTGCTCGTCTTCAAGTACTTTCTTATTGATTGCATCGTCTTCGATATCTGTACCGTAAATAGGCACGGCACCGCCAGTGATAGATGCAATGTCGTAGTCGATATTAGCAGCGTGTAATACGTCTAAAACATGTGTTAATTCAGGTGCGTATGTGCCATTTGCTTGGTCAGTTGTACCAAGTGTTGCATGGTTTGTTAAAGGAATAAGTACTTTCTTCATGTTATCTCCGTTCATTGCTTCTCTAAACATCGCTTTTCAACACATTGCTTCTTAACTCATTACATAAGGCGCAATTAACATTTAACGATGAGAGCTAGGGACTAAGTTAGAGTGATCTTAACTATCTTTTTTATTGTTGATAATATGGCAAAATGTCAAATCACTATTGCTATATGGCAACAGTGATGGTGAAGCTTGAGGAAAACAAGATAGCGATGAAGAATGATGAAGATAAGTTAGGCACTAATGTAGATCATGTCGTTGATCATAGTTTTGACGGTATCGTTGAGTTTGTTGCTGTAGCAGAGCATCAAGGATTTTCAGCGGCCGCTAGGCAACTAAATTGTAGTACAAGTCATGTGAGCCGTCAGTTAGCGAAGCTTGAACAGCGTTTAGGTTGCGCATTGGTTGTTAGGACCACGCGAAAGGTTAACTTAACGTCGCAAGGTAGCCAGTACTATCAAGACTGCAAAGCACTCATAACAGGACTGCAGCAAGCGAACCAAACCGTAGCCGATGCCCAAGTATCATTAAGCGGCACCTTGAAGGTCAGTGCAGCAGGTACATTTGCTGAAATGTATGTTGTGCCGGCGCTTATTGAGTTCGCAAAACTGCACCCTGAACTGACAGTATCGGTAGACTTCAATAGCCGATACGTGAACTTTGTCGACGAAGGATTTGATTTTGTTATTCGCTACGGCAAATTATCTGATTCTAACTTGATTGCAAAACGCCTAGTTAATCGTTCTATGATGGCGGCAGCAAGCCCTGATTACGTTAGGGAGAATGGTGAGCCTTTGTTACCGGAAGAGCTCAAGCATCATAGCTGTATTATTTCTAATAATGACAATTGGAGCTTTGAGCACAATAGCGATTCGAGACGTATTAAAGTCAATGGACGTTTTCACTGCAACAATGCAAACGCTGTGGTGGAAGCTTGTAGACAAGGTCTCGGTATAGCTTATTTACCTCGCAGTAACTTTGTAAAAGGAGTGGAAGCCGGTGAGTTGTTGCCAGTGCTGGCAAACTATTGGGATACCAGTATTAGTAGCTGGATTGTTTACCAAAACCGACAGTTTATGCCGAGCCGTGTGAGAATGGCGATAGACTTTCTGGTCGATTATTTTCAGGACTGGCGAGAGTAGGGCAAAACAAGCGTTTTACGTCTTAGCTACCACAAGAGTTTCGCACAATTAAACTGGTAGGCATTAAGGTTGTTTTAACTTCTTCGCCGTTGATCACTTTAATCAGGCTTTCTACCAATAACTCACCAGCCAGTTTAGTATTCTGTTTGGCAGTTGTTAATGGTGGGAACGTAAAGCTCGCCATTGGAATATCATCAAAACCGATTACCGCAACGTCTTCCGGAACCTTGTATCCTTTGTCCTGCAATGCTCGCATTGCGCCCACTGCGATTAGGTCACTCGCACCAAAAATACAATCAAAGCTTTTACCACTCTCGATGAGCTTTGCTGCAGCTTGGTAGCCCGACTCTTCTGTCGAAAAAGCATCGTTTTGCAAGCTCTTATCGACAACTAAATTATTGTCTGCAAGCGCTTTGCAATGCCCCAGATAACGCTGATAAAACTCAGGAGCGTGGCTAGAGGCTTCGCCGAGAAAAGCGAAGTACTTTTTGCCATTCATGATGACATGCTCAGTAAGCTGGTAACCGCCATGAAAATTATCGCAGCCTACAGAGACAATCGGTAGAGATTCGACATCGGCGCCCCAACGGACAAAACGAGTATCTTGTTCAATAAGCTGAATTAGCTTTTCTTCGTAATCTACAAAATCACCGTAGCCTAACAGAATAATACCGTCGGCTTTGTTTGAGTCTTCAAATTCGGCATGCCAGTCGTCATTCATTTGTTGGAAAGAGACGAGTAAATCGTATCCTTTGTCCGAACAGGCCTTGGTGATACTACCTAGCATCGACAAGAAGAACGGATTAATAAATGAGTCGTCATTGGTTGGATCTTCAAACAGCAACAAAGCCAATGTACTACTGTGCTGAGATCTTAGGTTACTAGCATTTTTATCGACTTTGTAGTTCAGCTCTTTTGCAATGGCTTGCACTTTTTGACGAGTTTCTTCATTAACCAATGGACTGTTGCGCAGGGCACGAGAGACCGTTGATTGAGAAACGCCAGCGCGATATGCGATGTCAAAAGAAGTTGGTTTAGATTTCACTACAAGATCCGAAAAGCTATCTATTGCAAAAATATTACTCTTAACCAATGGCTAAGTATATATTTAGGTTAAAATTTATAGCGACTTAAGCGTAAATGTAAGTCTACTTTGCTCGCTTAGCGTTAATAAATTGGCAGCTTAAAGTAAATATATTAGCTGCCTTTACTTATTCATCCGCGTTTTTCAGATAAATACGGAAATTATGAAAAACTGTTTTATAATCAAATACCAAGCCACATAAAAGTTATAAACGTGCAGCGCCAAATTTCATCACTTAATTATCAACGCAGTTTTATCACGCTGATCATATTGTTGATCACCGCTATTGTTGTTTCTGCTTGGCAACATATCACGAGTTTAGATATTCGCTCAGTTGAGCAAAGTGGTTTGAGCGTAGATATTCATTCTGAGTATTTCGTTGATAAGCAATCAGCATTAAGTGCTGAGCAGGCGTTAGTCGAAGACTATACCGAAATGCCTGCTCTCGATATTCCGTTCGACCTCGGAGAAGCGGATTATTGGGTGAAGTTTCAACTGAAAAATCGCAGCGAGCGCGATCAAGAACTCGTATTGCATATTGATAACGTGATGTTAAATGTGGCCGATATTCATCATATCGCTTTGGATGGCAATATCGATAGTGTCGCAAGTTTAGACTTAAAGACTCCTTTTCCACATTATCAGCTGACCCTACCGCCATTCGCGAGTAAGGCGTTGCTAGTTAAGCTCAACGCGTTTGGTACGCCAGATGTACCATTAGTCTGGTATTCACAAGATAACTACAAAAAGCTGGAACGCCTTGCTCGTACATTATTTGGTGCAGCTATTGGCGTGTTAGCCATCATAGCACTCTACAACTTAGTGATATATGCCGCCATCAAAGACCCCGTCTATTTGGTGTACATCGGCTATTTGTTGTCGGCCTTTGTTGTTTTAGCGACCGTCAATGGTTTCGGGTACCTTTTGTTTACCCCAGAAGTTCAATTATGGTTTACACGTAACTCACTGTTTTTCCATTATTACCTAGTAATATTCATCCTGCTTTTCGCGTTGTATTTCCTTAAATACAACGAAACCGGTGGAGCTCTTTATAAAATAGGTATAGCCAGTGTATTTGTGTTGATAGCGTTAAGTGTTGTTGGGCAGTTTTTACCTCACAGCCTTCAAGTACAAGTATTTTTTTCGCTACCGCCAATATTTTACCTTTATAGTCTCGCCTTATTGATACTCAAGCTTAGAAGTCACTTCAGTTGGGCAAGATTTTACTTTTTATCTTGGATTTCATTGCTTACAGGGGCGGCGATTCAGCCGTTGGTGCTTTTGAATTATCTTGACTATTCGTTTTTACTAAAGAATGCCTTTTTACTTGCCGTTGTTATCGAAATTGTCTTAATGGGCTTTGCGCTTGCCGAGCGAATGCGCCGCCATGAAATCGAACGAGTTAATGAAATTAGTTACGACATGAATACGGGCATTCCACGAAAAGTGATTCTGGAAAAAGCGGTTAGCCGCTTAATTTGCGAGGGCGTGAAAAGTATACGTGTAGCCGTGATTAAGCCTGAGCATATCGACAGAATTAGCTTGTATGTTAATGATGCGATGAACACAGAATTGTTGAAACAAATATCACGTAAGTTAAGCCCGTTGTTTGCCTACAATGATGCTATTGAGCCAATTACTTTTAAAGGTGAAAAGCTGGCGCTTATTTCCACTACCTCGCTTGGCTTCATTATCAACGAAAGTAAAAACAAGCAGCCGATTGATACGATTATTGAGTCGATTTCGACATTAGTTGGTGAAGCGTATCAGATAGAGTCGTTGAATATTCCACTCAAGGCATTGGTGGGCATAGCTAATTACCCAGAAAATGGCCATCAGTCATTTGTCCTTGTAAACAGAGCTCAGTTCGCATTAAGTGAAGCGGAACAATCGAGTAAGCGTTGGGCTTACTTTGAACAGCATAATTCAGACAAAACAGGTTACCGCCTACAGCTGGCATCGGACATCAATCAAGCCCTACGAAATGGCGAATTTGCGCTTTATCACCAACCGCAAATTGATCTAAAAACCATGCGAGTATGCGGCAGCGAATGTCTTATGCGTTGGAACCACCCAGATGAAGGCTTTATTCCGCCTGAAATTTTTATCCCCATCGCTGAAGATATGGGGCTGATTAATCAGCTTACCTTCTGGGTTATCGGTACGGCATTGGCTCAGCATAAGGAAATACTTGGACAAGGGTACAAGCGACACATGGTATCTATTAATATCAGCGGCAAGGATATCACTGCTGATGGATTCTATGAGTTCGTACTTGAGGCGCTAAAAGAAAGTGAAGTTCCTCCAAGTCGTATCGCGTTTGAACTCACTGAATCAGCCACCATCACAGACAATAATACCGCGTTGGACGTCATCTCTCGTCTCAACGAGTTGGGTATTACCATTAGTATTGACGATTTTGGTACGGGTTATTCATCTATGGCTTATGTTAGTACTTTGCCGCTCCAAGAATTAAAAATTGACCGTCAATTCGTCGAAAATGTTGGTGAAGATGAGAAGCAACAAACGATAGCGAAAACTATGGTGAGTATGGCCAAAGGGCTAGGACTTGAAGTTGTGGCTGAAGGTATTAATAGCCAATCAGACGAAGATACAATGCGCCTATTTGGTTGTGATATTGGTCAAGGGTATTTTTACGCAAAACCAATGGCATTCTCTGATTATCAAGAGTGGCTAAAGGATGAAATTAATGGTCGTTCACCAGCACCGCTTGAAGGTGAGTTTATTCCACGTTCAGTTTAAGTTAGGTTGATTGGTTTACTGTTATTGCTGACTTGACAGTTAGACTACCGGAAAGGAAAGAACAAAATGACGAAAGAGGCGACGGTTTCAAACGATCATGAGCAATACACCGCTGAAGGGTATGTTCACATAAAAGGGTTTTATTCAGATGCGGAAGTCTCTGAAATACGACCTATTGTTGAAAGATTTGATGCAGCTTGGAAGCAAGACAACGACAGTTTCTATCAAGAACGTGCTATTAACTCCGCTTACCTTACTGGAAAGCAGTATCTAAATAGTGCTGATAGAGAAGCACTCATTCGTTTTGTCTCTTCAAATAAACTGATGTCATTAGCGAAAGTTATTTTCGCTTCTCAGCCAGCATTTATGAATACCCAGCTATTCTTTAACCCTTTTAACGCGTCTCAAAAAAACTATTGGCATCGCGATAGCCAATATAACTTGTCTATCGAGGAAGAGAAAAACGCCTTAAACGGCCCTAAAGCTATGCACTTTCGTATTGCGCTTGCCGATGAGCCTGGGATGGAGATAGTGCCTAAAAGTCATCTCCAGTGGGATAGCAGCCAATCACTTAATGTTCGTCGAGAACTAAATGGTCATCAAAGTCATGAGAATCTACCTAAAACCGTTACTTTACCTCTAGAAAAAGGCGATGTATTGGTATTTTCTGCGCTTGCTATTCATCGTGGATTATACGGGCTAGATAGGCTAGCGCTGGATGTGCTGTTTTGCGACCCCGTTGAGGAGTTGCTGCAGTTTGTCGACACAGATTGTTTGCCATGCGAAGCTTTGTTAATTGAACTAGAAGATTCCTCAGCGTTTGAAGCCACAATGTCTTGTTTGAAGCGCTGTGGCAAAGCCTGATAGAAATAGCTACGGTCTTTTATTTCTGATACGTAATTGAAGAATAGATAATAAAAAAGCGCCAAGTAAATAATTACTATGGCGCTTTTTTTAATGTCATTCGTGACTGTTGAAGATAACCACAGCAAAGTCTAATCAGTCGCAGTGCTAGCCTCTGATGACATCAGCATTGTGGTAGATGTTTTGAACATCGTCACAGTCTTCCAACATAGCGATAAACTTGTCGAAGTTTGCTATGTCTTCCTCTGCAGTAATTTCAGTGTAGGTTTGCGGTACCCATGTGATTTCTTCGACTTCTAAGTCGAACTCAGGCATGCTGTCAGCGAACTCAGTTTTGATTTTGAAGAACTCAGTGTGAGGGGCATACACGGTAATAATACCGTCCTCTAATTCCACATCTGTTACATCAATGTCAGCCATCATTAAATTCTCAAGTACTGTCTCATCATCTTCGCCTTTAAACGCGAAAACCGCTTGATGACCGAACATGTGTGAAACTGTACCTGTTGAACCGATTTTTGAATTGGTTTTGGTAAAGCACTGGCGTACGTCTTTGATTGTACGATTACCGTTATCAGTTAAACAGTCGATGATGACCATACAGTTGCCAGGACCGAAGCCTTCGTAGCGAGCTTCAGCATAGTCTTCACCACCAGCACCACTAGCTTTGTCGATTGCTTTTTCAATTACGTGCGTTGGTACTTGGTCTTTCTTCGCTTTATCAATTAGGCTACGTAGCGCTAAGTTACCATCTGGGTCTGGGCCGCCACTTTTAGCAACAGAATAAATTGCTTTACCGTATTTTGAATAAACTTTAGTTTTTTGGCCGGCGGTTTTCGCCATGGACTCTTTTCGGTTTTGGAACGCTCTTCCCATCTTAATCGCTTCTTTACAAATATGACTTAATGGCGTGATTCTAACAGTGCTTGACCACTTTTTTCCAGTCTCTAGGGTTGAGAAAAACAGAAAAATTAAAATTTGATGAATTCTAGGATAAGGCTGGTGGGTGAATGCGATTATTGAATGTTGGCAATAATCGCATTACTTGAAAATTAACTGCATCTAATTACCTTTGCTGTCGTTGTTTTTGGGTAAGGTGCTCGTTAAAGTTTAACTGTGTTAAGTCAGCGCTTTCTACATCCCACTGACTAAAGTTAATATCTTTCAAGTGCCATAGAAAGTCGATTGACTGATATAGCGTTGACCATGTTTTGATCGCCATGATTTTCCTCCTTAATATTTGTTAATAAACGCTGTTATTCTGAAAAACTGCTCGCGACAAGCTTTTCGTCTTGGTCTGCGCGAATCTGTTTTAGGGCTAGAATATTGCTTTTTACTATGTCGTTATCGTTTACCAATAGTGCGCTCGTAAAATCGTCTAGTGCACCTAAACGGTCATTTGATAGATAGCGCACTATTGCTCTGTTGCTAAGCGCCATAGATTTCAAAAACTCAATATGACGACTGTGACCGTTTATTTCGTTAATTGACTCAATCGCTTGGCTACACGCCATGTTTGCGCTTGCTAGTTCATTGAGTTTGATATTGGCAACACATTTACCCATAGCAATGTCGTAGCCTGACTCTTGTTTAGGAGTCAATTCGTCTATTTTGGATAAGCCTGTTGTGTATTCACCCGCAACAATGTCTGTAGAACCGACAGCGTCTTTGACGACGGCAATTTTTAAACCGTGAAGTTTGGGTGTTGTTTCTAAAGGTTTCGCCTCTACTAACTTAGTGTCAGCACTCATTAGTGCTAACAACAAAGAGGCTTTTACAAGTAATGGTTTCATGATTTGCTCCGTTTTTAACGTTAGTTAAGTTGATTACGTTAGTTAAATTAAGTGTCACCATATGGCGACACCGTAACTTTAGGAGTCTGAGGAGGAACTGACAAACGATAAAAAAACACCTAATAGGTGAAATTTATTCGTTTATTAGAATATTTACTTTAAAGGCTCGCAGAGCCTGCTTTATCGCTTCAATCACGTAAAGCTCGTGTATTCAATATCGGGAACTAAACTGCAAAGTTATCCTTAACCCAGTTTGCGAAGGTAGTGAGCTCAGGCGCTGACTCAATGTTTTCGTGCTGAATTAAGAAGTACTTGTCATTAGTGACCAGCTCTTGTTCAAACAACTTAACTAATAACTGCTCAGCAAACCAAACACGACTGATAGGCATAGGTACAAGTGCTATTCCCATGCCTTGTTGTGCAGCTCGAGCGACACCGAACATGCTATCAAATTGAATAATTTGTTTTGGATCGAAATTAGGTATGTCGTTTTTATCAGCCCATTGGTGCCAAGACCAAGGACGAGCCTGGTGCAGAATTAATGGCACGGAACTAAGCGCCTCTAAGCCTTGTGCAGCCCAGCGTTTGTATAGCTTTTTATTACAAGCTGGAACATATCGAATCGGGAATAACTCATGTACAACACTACCATTCGGCGTTCCATTGGCTAGGACAATTGAAAGGTCTGCTGCCGCTGGTGCTTGGGAAGCGGATTTTACTGTTTCAAGTTGCAAGTTTATGTCGGGGTTCAATTCCGCCCATTGACTTAACTTCGGTACGAATAATTCACTGGCGAAAAATTCAGGCAAACTAATGGTAATCGTTCTGTTTTGCTGACTATTGGTAAAGTCAGCAATAGTTTGCTCTAGACTCGTAATTATTGGGTATACAGAGTTGTAGAATTGCTTTCCCGCACTTGTTAGTTCAATCGCACGAGTTTGACGTTTAAACAGTGGAGTGCCGAGTTGATCTTCCAACTGTTTGATTTGATGACTGACAGCTGAAGGCGTTAAGAATAATTGTGATGCCGCATGTTTAAAGCTAAGGCATTTTGCCGCGATACAAAATGAACGAAGGCCGCGAATTGGTGTTTGGATAGTCATAATACTTTTAGGTTTATCTCTGACAATTACAAATAGCAACTGTTGAGCCAAGGGTTAAATATTAATAAAAACAAGTTTTTACGGTTTTGTTTGTGAGTCGGTGCAAAAACCTCTGTTCCATAATGCAGCATGTGCACTAAAGTGGTGCGAAATGGCAAAAAAAAAGGACACTCCAAAAAGTGTCCTGACAAATAAAGTAAGTGTCTAATGGTTTAGAAATCGGGGGAGATTTCGAAAACAACTTTAGGATAGTGGCACTAGACAATGCTGACAAACGAGAAGAAATCACGTGATAGATTAATTTAATTCACTCATTAATGGCGATGATTTTCATTAAAGTGTCACTAATACATGAGTTGCGTTGAACACAGGAGCCAGCCCATGTACAACCTAGAAAAGAGGAAAGAGGAAAGAGAAAAGAGGAAAGAGGAAAAGGGGTAGCAGTATGCCTAACAGACCCTACAACAAAGCAATAAAAAGAGACTAGTAATCAGCTTTGTCGTAAATTAATTGCCGGCGACGTTTCTATTTCCCCTTGTTCGTTAACCGATGCGACACTTTCTTCACACAACATAATAGC
>JAKVCY010000189.1 GCA_022448425.1 Thalassotalea sp.
TTAGCTGGCTGGCATGATTCAAAACGTAATGGTCGCGTTGGGTGGGAGCGGTTATGGGAAGGATGGTTTACACTGCAAACCATCCTTGAAGGTTATGAGCTAGCCAAGTCTCTTGATCTAGAAATGTGATCAAGAGACAGCAATTAAGGGGCTTTATATTAATGTGTTATTGCTACCTTATGATAGCGTTTCGCATTATTAACGACGTGCGTTACGCACGACAAATAACAATGGTAGCGCTAGTAAAAACAACGTTGGTGGTACCGGAATTTCAGCAGAATCACTAATGTTAATGTTAGCTGTTTGAACATTCACCAATGAAATCTCTTGAGCAAGAAAACCTGTACCTTCAAACATTGAGATATTAAGTAAATCTAATGCTGCATCACCAGCAGATAGGATTTCAAACTCAATTGATGCCAACACGAACGAAGGTGTTTGTGCTAGAAACAAACCAATTTCATCGAGTAGCGAAAGTTCACCAAAAGAAATTGGACTGGTTATTGACGCAATTGGATTTTGGATAGACAACCCAAAGCCGCCATCCAAGCCATTACCATATGATGCCGTTTGGAAACCCAATACCGACGAATCAAAACTCAAATCGAAGTTAAAAGACGAGATGTATTGTTGAAATCCAATAACGTCAAGGAAGTCAGAAGCAACAACATCTACCGTCACAGTGTCGCCAACTTGATAATCTAGATCGTCTACATCTAATGTCAATAATCCCGCTTTTGCATTAGCACTCAGTAGTGTTAATACCAGAATTAGCACTAATTTGACGTAAAGGGTTACAGTTAAATTTTTCATTTTTTTCCTTATAATTTTTTTATGAGTGCAACTGAATTATTCAGCTGCACAGCCAGCACGGGTGCATAACGCCATCATCGCTAAAATATCACCAGTTGATAGCATGCCGTCTTGGTTAAAGTCGTGAAGTGTTAAGTCTGCATTTCCGCTTCGAATAAGCATCATTAGCGCCATTAAATCGTTGCGATCAACATCCTCGTCACCATCTAAATCAGCAGACAGTGCATCTGTACCAGCGCCTAAATTGAACGTTACAATCACTGGATCGTGATCTGATGCTCTAAACGCAGACGGTGCGTAGTAGTTTTCGATTTGCTGAGCAGACTTTTTCTCAGTGTTGTAATCAAACACGCGAGGCTCGTCAGCATTGATATGCCATACCATTGCTTGACTAACTTGCTGGTTAAGGCTCGACGATGCCAACGCATGATCTAAGTAGCCCATTTCACCACCGAAACTATAGCTGTAGGTGTTAACACCAATGCGCTCTGCAAGTAAGTCGTGAAAGCCTGAAGCTTTGATAAGGTTGATAGGATCTTCTTTACCGTAAGCATTTAAATCACCAACGATAAGGATGTCATCGTCTTCAATGCCTGTAGGGTAAGTTGAAAGCCAAGAAACTAAACCAGAAGCCGCTTCTTTTCGCACTTCGTTCCAACAGCCTTGGCCGTCAGACTGATCTTCATTTAGACCACTCGCTGAACCACAACTTTTTGATTTGAAGTGATTAACCGCAAGCGTAAATTGCTCGCCTGAGCTCACTTGCTCAAACGTTTGTACAAGTGGTTGGCGGTTGCCGTAGTCAAATGGAGCAGCAGATGTTGTTGCAGTTTCACCAACTAAGCTAACCACTGCAGGCTTGTATATCATGCCAACGGTAATCGCATCTGAGCCTAATTGTTCTGCATCTAATGAAACATACGCATAAGTGCCTTGGTATGTTGCGTCATTCAATGCTGATACAAGTTCTGCAACAGCAGACGTTTCATCAAAGCCGTCGTTCTCAATTTCCATTAAGCCAATCACGTCTGCATCTATTTGCGCAATTGCAGCAACAATTTTTGCTTTTTGACGTTCAAACTCTTCAACACTATCGGCGCCGCGTGAAGTCGGGAAGCCAGTTGCACCGTCGCCAGCACCATTGAAGAAGTTCAATACGTTAAAGCTCGCCACTTTAATTTCGCCATCGGCGGCAAGAACCACATCTTCACTACGCACGTTAGTTTGCGTGAATGTCGGTGTTGCTGCTGGGTGTAGTTGATAATTACCGAAACCAAAGTCCATGGTACCCACTAAATCAGATACGGTATCACCTAGGCGAAGTGTTTGGCTGTAGCTCAATGCTGGGGCAGGATACGATACAACGTCTGGGTAAGAAGCCGTTGATAAATCATCAATAACCAGGCTATTTCTCGCATTGCGCTCACTCAACTCAATCGCTTGTGAGCTATTTGCTGCAAAAATGTTTGTTGGCTTGATTAATCGACCATTTGACACTGCAAACTGACCATATTGTGCTAAGTCATATGTATCAGTAACTGACAGAGATTGGGAGAAAGCAACTAGCATACCTTCGTATGCTTCCAAACCATCAACACTATCAAATGGCATCGTAAGTGTTACTGGCGTGATTTCCTCACCTTGGCCACAGTCAAGAAGCGCTTCAGATAATGATAACTGTGTACGGTTATAATATTCGCTTACGCCACCAGCTAAACGAACACGTTGACCCACTGCTGGAAGATTAGTTTTGCCATTTAGGTAAACAAATAAACCTTCAGATGAAGCAGCGTTGTCATCTTGCTCAGCGTCAGAGGATTGAACAAAGAAAGCTGAAAGACTAGGCGCTACATTGGTAACAGTTGCTTCAACGATAACGTCTGTGCCAGTTAAAGGCGATGAGCTTTCTGTACCTTGAATAGCTGAAATAGCCGTAAATTGGTCACCACATTGGCCGAAGTCTATTGGTGTCTCACCACCTGAACCATCACCACTGCCATCGCCCGAACCAGAGCCATCTCCTGAACCATCGCCAGAGCCGCCGTCACCAGAACCATTGCCGGCATGGCTGCCAATGAAATCAAATGTATCACTGCTGTAGCTATCCCACTCTAGCGAAGTATCGAAAGCATCTGAAGGATTTGAATCGCCACTAGTGATAGCGTCTTTACGCACTAAGGTTACATTTTCACCCCATTTTACGCGCTGGCCTTTAATACCGAATGAATCTACAATCTGACCGTCTTTTACAAGCTCTACGTAGTCATCGCCGTTAAAATTAACCGAGTTGGTAAATTCATCAACTAACGGATACAACGCACTGCTATCAACCATTTGATTATGACCAAGCACAAGTACAGATTGGCCAGCCAAAGTACCAGTTAAATTATATGTGCTAGTCGCCGAAGCACTTCCATTTGCATACAGTTTAAATTGATAGCCACTAAGTTCTTCTGACTCAGCGCTACCATTGTAGATTTCAATCGCCTTGTTGTAGCTACTACCTTCAATGTATTCAGAAATAATTAGCGGGCTTTGAACTGGAGTTACATCGCCGTCACCTGAACCATCACCAGAACCATCTGAGCCCCCGTCGCCACCATTATCGACAGCACCAGAATAAACGGTAACATCATCAAATCGAAGATACTCGCTGCCAGAGTTGTTAATCATGGCAACTTTGATCACAAGTGAACTGCCACTTTCAATGGCTTTAGAAATTGTTGCCGAACCAAAATCGTCGATTAACGTGTGTTCTGCAGTACCTAAACCGTTCCAGTTCTCGACTAGAGTGAAAGCGCCACCGTCAATTGAGTAGTAAACATCGACATAGTCTGTAGTTTCAAATGTGCCTTGTTGGCTAACCAAAACACTGAAACTAACGTCATCAACACCAGATATATCAATCGCTTCTGTTTGCCAAACCGCTTCACCGTCTAGGTCGCGCCCCTCAAACAGTTGGTTGTTAACTTGGAACCAATCATAGTCACCACTAAGAGTAGCGCCCGACGTATCGATTGACCATTTGGTTACACCTAATAAATCTTCTATACTACCAACGCTACCTTTTTGTTGAATTTCTTCAGCGTTGAAATCTTCCTGCCAAATGATTTCTTGCGCATTAGCATTTGCTAACGCCGCACTCGCCATACATGCAGTAAAAATCGCTTTAGACATTGTATTATAAGGAATAAAACCAGAGTCCCTCTTATTTTTTATTATTTTCATTTTTCCCTCGAATAAAATGATTGCTACGTGAACGAAGCATATTCTGCGCGTTAATTGTTAAAGTTAGGTTAAGCTTAATTATTTTTTAACCATTTAGACAATAAAAAGCTTTTCATCTATCGAAGAATTAACGGGATAAATATCAAACGTTAAGTTTTTATCGTCATTACTCGCTTTGAAAGTTGTTCTATTGCGATGCAACGCTTTTGTGGGAATTCGTTCTATTCGGTTATCGAAACAGCCAGAATGCAGTAAAGGACACAATAAAAAAGTATAAGAAGAGTAAGAAGAGATTAATAAGATACAAAAAAGCACTAGAGCGACTTGTAGAAATAAGTGCTTTAGTGCTCTTTACTTGCAGACCATTCAGCTTTTAGCTTGAGTCAACAGCCTCAGCTTCGCCGATAATGGGCGCCAAAGTTGAAAGCGCAATTATTTGCCTAGTTTCAAGGTAAGAATGACTGGATCATGATCAGACGCTCGATATGGCCCTGGGCCATAAAATGCATCAACCTGCTGCGCTGATTTATTTTCCGTGTTGTAGTCAAACGCTCTAGGTTCATCAGCATTAATATGCCACACCATAGCTTTGCTAACTTGGCCATTTAAGCTCTTTGATACCAACGCATGGTCTAAGTACCCCATTTCGCCAGCATAGCTATAACTGTAGCTGCTATCGCCCACTCGCTCTGACATCAGGTTGTGATAGCCCGCTGACATAATTGCATTAACAGGATCTTCCTTACCATACGCATTTAAGTCGCCAACAATTAGAATATCGCTGTCTGCAACACCTGTTGGGTTAGAGGCTAACCAGCTGACAAGCGACTTAGCAGCCTTAGTACGCAACGCATTCCAACAACCTTGTCCATCACCCTGCGCTTTGTTTAAGCCTGTTGCTCTTTTACAGCTGCCTTTCGATTTAAAATGGTTAACTGCAAAAGTAAATTGTTCACCCGTGCCGACTTGTTCAAATGACTGAACAAGCGGTTGTCGATTGCCATAATCAAATGGCGTTGTTGTGGTTGTAACGCCCTCACCAACAACACTAACAGCTGAAGGCTTATAGATCATGCCGACAGCGATAGCATCGGAGCCGAGCTTAGGTACATTTGGCGTAACATACGCATAGGTATTTTCACCAGCGACTTGGTTAAGACCTGCAACAAGTTCAGCAATAGCAGACTTGGCACCGTAGCCATCATTTTCTATTTCCATAAGGCCGACGATATCAGCATCGATATGAGCGATAGCACTGACGATTTTAGTTTTTTGGCGCTTAAACTCTTCAACGGTATCGGCACCGCGTGGCGTTGGGAAGCCATTGACACCATCGCCATCACCGTTGAAAAAGTTCAGTACATTGAAGCTTGCAACTTTAATCTCGCCTTTTTCTTTTTCAATCACAGCCTTATTGCGTGAATTCGCTTGAGTGAATACAGGCGCTTTGGTTGGGTAAAGCTGATAGTTGCCGTAGCCATATTCTATAGTACCTTCAAGGCCAGTTACCGAATCGCCCAAGCGCATCGTGCGGTCGTAGCGCAAAGAAGGCGATGGATATGGCAGAGTTTCTGGGTTTTGCGTAGAAGATAAATCATCAACAACTAATTTGTTTCTTTTGTTTCGCTCAGCTAATGCTGCTGCTTTCGGGTTGTCCGCGCGATACATGTTGGTTGATTTGATCAACCTGCCATTTGAAACCACGAATTGCCCATATCGTGTTAGGCCATGAGTATCAGTTACCGACAGTGTTTGCGGCAGAACCACTAACATGCCTTCTAACGCTTCTAAATCTGATACATTTTCGTATGGCAACGTAAGTTTTGTTGGCGCAATACGCTCACCTTTACCACAGTCTTTGTATGCATCAGACAGCGACAATTGGGTACGGTCATAGCGTTCGCTAACACCGCCAAATAAACGGACGCGTTGGCCAATAGCAGGCATTTGTGTCTGTCCATTCAAATAAACATACAAACCTTCTGAGCTTTTACTGTCACCGTCTTCTTCATTCGACGATGACTGTACAAAAAATCCAGAAACCGCTGGAGCAATGTTAGTCACCGTAGCTTCTACAATTGCATCTTGCCCCGCCAACGGTGATTTATCGCCAGTACCTTGAATCTTTGAAATCGGCATTGCTACAGCGCCACAGCCGCCAAATGATGAAGTCGCTGCTACACTTGTACCATTACTGGCATTAACGTTAGCATTTGAGCTAACAGTAGCACCGCTATATACACGAATGTCATCCAAACGCAGATATTCCGCAGCCGCATTGTTCTTCATCGTGACTTGAATAACTAGTGAACTGGCATTTGCTACTGCTTGAGCAACCTCAACGGTGCCAAAGTCATCAACGAGCGTATGTTGGCTTGAACCTTTCTTTTGCCAGTTTGAAACTCGATTAAATGGGCCACCGTCTAGCGAATAGGCAACATCAACATAATCAGAAGACTCAAAAGCCCCCATTTGAGAAACAACTAAAGAAAAACTTACATTGTCCGCACCACTAATATTAATGCTTTCGGTACGCAAAATAGCTTCGCCATTCAAGTCTCTACCTTCAAACATTTGATTATTAACACGAAACCAGTCTTCAGCATCTTGGATACCAGCACCAGCAACATTAACTGACCATTTGGTTACATTGACAAAATCATACTGTTCTCCGGTTACCCCTTTACCCGCGTATTTACTAGCGTTGAAGTCTTCAGACCAAATCACTTCTTGCGCCATCACACTAGTACCAAGTAATGATGCAATTAATGCTGGCAATAGCATCTTCGACTTTTTGTGTTGGGCTAAACGTGCATTACTACTATTTGTTTTCATTATTTTCATGCTTCTCTCAGTTTAGTTGCTCGCTACTTTATACTTACGTCATTTTAATCGTCAAATATTATATTCTTGTGAACCTTCTTTGTAACCACCACTTATTGTCTATTCGGTCAACTTTTTAACTTAAAGTAAGTAAATTACCGTAAACAAGCCTTGATAGCGCCTTCACTTAGGTAAAGAAAGATCAAAGTTTGACCTTAATCAAATAGCCTATTGTAAATATATGACACCTTACTTTTAGGAAACGGTAAGGTGGCGAAGATATGGGAACATCGGTGACACAACGGGTCTTTAGTCAGGAAGACCATAAAGCTTTTCAGGAAAAGCTTCATCAACAACTAGATGAACTCAAAGACATCATTGATTGCCCAGTCTTTGGTAAAGAGCCTCTTAAGCTAGGTGCAGAACTAGAAATGTACCTTACCGACCCACAGGGCAATGTTAGCTTTAGTAATCAGGCTTTATTGTCAAAGCTTCACCACCTTAATGATACAGCGGGAAAACTTAATATTTCCCCCGTAGCGAGCGGCATTTTGCCGACGTTAGAGAAATGCCATCTCAACATGCAGTACATGACCGATGTGCCTCGCTATCACAATTTGGCACACTTTCTTTACCAAGATCGCGGCCAAGCGTTTGAAGTCAATATCAATGGCGAAGAACAATTGACTATGTCGTTTGACGACATCTGTGCCGAGGGCGCCAACACCTCATTTCAGGTTAATTTGATGATACCGTCTGAGCGCTTTACAAAAGTATTTAATGCTGCACAATTAAGCTCCCCATTGTTAACCGCCATTGGCGCCAACTCACCTATTTTTATCGGCAAAAAGCTATGGCATGAAACCAGAGTCGCCTTGTTTAAACAAGCACTCGATATTCGTTTGCGCAACAAGGTGAAATGGCAAGAGCCAACACGCGTCAACTTTGGTTTTGGTTGGGTAAGAGAAAGCCCATGGGAACTGTTTGCCGAAGCAGTAGCACTTTACCCCACCGTGCTGCCATTTATCAGCAATGAACAAAATAATGCCGCCATCAGTGCAGCACGTGGATGCGCAGGCACAAAATCACTGTCTCCCCTTAACGAATTGAGTTTGCACATGGGAACCCTTTGGCCATGGCACCGCCCTGTTTACTGTAACCAAGGTAATGGTCACATTCGGATAGAATTTCGCGCAATTCCCGCCGGTCCATCGGTTATCGATATGGTGGCAAACACCGCATTTGCCATTGGCCTCGCTAATGGTTTAGCAGATGATATTGACCGCCTTATCTGCCAAGTACCCTTTAGACTCGCTGAATACAATTTCTATCGAGCCGCACAGCAAGGCTTGTTTGCCAAAATACTTTGGCCACTCAAACACAAATACCGTGCAAATGAAGTAGCGATTGTTGACGTTATTGAGCACATGCTATCGATTGCTGAGCAAGGGCTAATCGACTTAGGCATTTCTGAACAAGAGGCAAAACACTATCTAGCTGTTATAGCCAACCGATTATCAACGAAACAAAACGGCGCGGTATGGCAAAAAAATACCTTAAACAAGCTGCTAACTGAGTACGAAAAACCCGAAGCACTTCAACACCTCGTAAAACGCTACTTAACCAATAGCAAAGCTAATATCCCCGTCGCTAATTGGGAGTGATAATGACGATAAACTACAGTCAACTCGACTATTTCCAGAACTTAACAGCCAATGACATTCCAGACGATGCCAATGATTGGCTTGCCTCCCTATCGTCTGCAACAGTAATTGACTTTATTCAGGAAGATAAATACCCGTGGCGTGTAGTCGTCACGTTACTACACGGCAACGAACCTTCAGGTTTTTTTGCTCTACATCAGCTCATCAAGCAGGACGGCTTTAAGCAATTAAAAGTTAACGTACGGTTTATTCTCGGCTCAATCGAAGCTGCCAAATATATGGAGCAAGAGCATCAAGGACCATTCA
Organism: Thalassotalea sp.; assembly: GCA_022448425.1. Lineage (GTDB taxonomy): Bacteria > Pseudomonadota > Gammaproteobacteria > Enterobacterales > Alteromonadaceae > Thalassotalea_F. The sequence goes on from JAKVCY010000189.1 coordinate 8,835, forward strand.
GTCACCGTTATTTACCAGGTGGGATGGACTTAAACCGCTGCTTTGGCTCTTCCAGCTTGTCACAGTATTTCTTACGAGCACAAATGCTTGCCAGTAGTATTCGCCAAGTAAAACCTGAAGCAATAATTGATCTGCACAACACCTCAGGCAGTAGCCCTGCTTTTACGGTAAGCTGCCACCCTAAGCGCGACTACCTAAAGCTGGCTGGTTTATTCTCAGACGTTATGATTGTCTCGCATATTCGCTTAGGGGCGTTAATGGAACAGCAGTTTAATTGTCCTGTCATTACGGTCGAATGTGGTGGTGCGAAACAGGAAAGGTCGCACGAAATTGCCATGAAAGGCCTCTCGCTATTTCTCAGCCAACAAGAGTGCAATGCACAAACACAGAATATCGAAATTATTTATCAGCCAATGCGGCTCAAGCTATCGACTGATCAAAACATTGTTATCGGCGACACCGCTGAAGATTCGACTATCGCGCTAAGACAAGACATTGAAGCCCTCAATCATCATGAGAACGCCAATGGTTGCATTATTGGTTGGGCAACAGAGGAAAGCTTTAAGCACTTATTTATCGAGAATTCTGGGCAAACAAGCCATGTGCCTGACTATTTTGTTCTACAGGATAATAAGATTGTCTGTCACAGAGACGTACGTATTTTTATGGCAACGCAGAAAACAGATATCGTGAAAAATGACTGTTTATTCTACTTCGCCGACATAAAACCACCTCAACCACAGTCTAGTTTGAGGCACTCAAGCGTAGAAATTTAAGTTAAGAAAATAATACGGCATAACATCTAAGCCATCTTCATAGTCTGCTGAGTTACCTTGTGCATGCATGCTTGCGGGAGGCGCATGAAAAGGAGTATGTGGTGCGGTATAAGCTAACCATAAAAACCACGGCTTATCTTGTTGATTAACCCACTCAATGGACAGGTCAGTGAACTTTTCAGTGATATAACTCGTCTGTACGTTCGATTCGCCACCTTCATATAGCGACCAGTCGTAATACTGCTCGGTACCAACAAGTACACCTGCGTAGTAATCAATACCGAAATCTTCCGGGGTCACTTGCCCACGATTACCTGAAATATGCCACTTGCCAATAACTGCAGTAGCATATGTGTCGTTTAGCTCATCATTGATGTACTTTTGAAGAACGGTTTCATCATTACTAATTGCATCACTTGCCCACTTCACACCGGTTCTACTGGCATTTTTACCTGTAATAATCGACGCCCTCGTTGGCGAGCAAACGGGGTAGTTCCAAAAATTACTAAACGTTAATCCATTATTGGAAATATTATCGATATTAGGTGTATAAGGTTTTACTGTGCCCTCATTAAAGCCATTGGTACTGTCTTTGCCCATATCATCAGCAATAATAAACAAGATATTGGGAGAGGTATTTTCAACCTCAGTCGGTGGGGTTTCAGGAGTTGGTGTTGTAGGCGCACCGTCATTTGTTGCTTCGCTACTAGAACCTCCACCACCGCAGGCAAATAAAAGCGTGATGACGATAAAAATGAGGGTAGCTCTTAAATACTGCATACGACTTGTCGTTTCCAAGTTTGTCTTCCCCAACTAAACTTTTCTTAAACCAACCGAGTTACCCATACTGTAGATACGAATGTAAAGATAGTAAGCGGTTATGCAAAGAAATGTAAAGGCGGTGATGGCGTGCGATAACATTATGAAGCTAAGTATTAACTTAAGGTTATAGCTGATAGTTACGGTGTTGCTCGATTCGAATTTGAGCTTTATTCTAAAGAGAAACAAAAAGGGAGCAAAACGTTTCGCAACTTGCTCCCTCTCAGATTTAGATTTAAGTTTAGGTGTAAATTAAACCGCTAAACTAACCTATTAGCGGCTAAACTCTGATGTCTTGCTCCAGTCAGGCCACACACCTGTGTGAGATAAAGCCACGCCAACTTCAAAGAAAGCTTGCATGTCTTGAACCGCGCCCGATAAGTCCCATTCGTCTGAGTACTCATCACAAAGTCCGTGGTAACACTTCGCCAGTTTTGGATCTAAGACTTTACGAAGTGCTGCTGTTGCTTCATCGGCTGGTACTGCACCGCTTGTAGCATAAAGCGCTGGAACACCAATATTGGCAAACGCAAAGTGATCAGAACGGTAGTAAATACCTGCAGCAGGTCTAGGGTCGCCAGCAATTACGCGATTCTGCTTCTTAATCGCTTTAGCTAAGAAGTTATCTAATTCAGATTGACCTAAACCATACACAGATACATCTTTACTTTTACCGTTTACGCCAAGCGCGTCCATGTTGATATTTGCTACTGTTTTGGCAGCTGGTACCACAGGATTAGCTGCGTAGAACTTTGAACCTAACAACCCCTGCTCTTCCGCTGTTACCGCTAAGAATGTGATAGAACGTTCAGGTTTGTTCTCTAACTTAGCAAATGCTTCAGCAACCTCAATAAGTGCACCAGTCCCCGTCGCGTTATCAACGGCACCATTGTAAATTTGGTCACCTTGCTTGTTGGTATCGATACCTAAGTGGTCCCAATGTGCGGTGTAAATAATATGCTCATCAGGTTTTTTGGTACCCGGTAGCGTCGCGATAAAGTTATGCGAAACTGACTTTCTAATGATGTTCTTTATCGTCACAGAAGCCGTTAGATCCCCCATATCTTGATGGAAAGCACCTTTAGCAGCTTTAGCTTTCATTTCTGCAAAGTCTAAACCTGCTTTGGTGAATAGTTCTTTTGCAACTTCTGTAGTAATCCAACCTTCTGCAGCAACACGTCCCATGTTGTTATCTTCGCGTTGAAAGCCAAATTGTTCCCCGGTCCAAGAGTTTCTTACCACATTCCAACCGTAAGAGGCAGGCGCTGTCTCGTGAATAATAATGGCACCTGCTGCACCTTGACGACTCGCCTCTTCGTATTTGTATGTCCAGCGGCCATAGTACGTCATGGTTTCGCCAGTAAACAAAGCAGTATCCTTAGTCGCATAGCCTGGGTCATTAACTAAAATAACAACCGTTTTGCCTTTAACATCAACGCCTTCGTAATCGTTCCAGTCGTATTCAGGTGCATTAACACCGTAGCCAACGAAAACTAGCTCAGAATTCTTAAGTTTAGAAAGCTCAGTAATGCGACTACTGCTCATTACCATATCTTCTTTATACGCGTAGTCTTTGCCGCCAATGCTCAGTACCATATTGGTATCAGCTTCTAGTGACACTAAAGGCACTTGCTGTAAAAAGCTGTCGCCATTACCCGGCTTGAAGCCAATTGCTTTAAACTGTTCGGTTAAGTATTCAAGCGTTAAGGTTTCGCCCTCGGTTGACGGCGCTCGACCACCAAATTTGTCTGAGGCTAAAACTTTTACGTGGTCTGCTAACTGCTCGCCATTAATGCTGTTGTAACTATCGTTAAAATTATCTGCGTTTACATTTAACGTCGTAGCGCAAGCAATCGCTGCTGCACTCGCCGTTAGAAAAGTTTTGACGTTTTTCATGGATATTTTAATTATTAGTAGAAAAGGTGTCGGCAGTATAAAGTGAATTAACTTGGCTGACTAGTCAGGCACACGTAGAGCCTGTCGCAGAGATAATGACCACCGCCAGTTCAACGGCCGCCCTCAAAGAGTAAAGGCAATGGTCTTATCTGTAGGTATAGTCAAAAGGCACAGCTAACTGGTGTAAACAGTACAACGAAATCAATCATTTATACTCTTTCATCGTCGCAATAAATAGAAAAGGATTCGCACTTGTCTAACGTAAAACATTCTGGACTATCACTTAAAGTGCCGCCTGTGGCGCTCGTTTTTATTTGTGTGTTGCTAATGTATCTCACCGCCAATGTCGTGCCTCAAGCGTTTATTCTTATTCAATTTGCAAACTCAATTGCGATTTTGCTTGTTGTTGCCGGAGTCGCTGTCGCTGCGTCAGGCGTTCATGCCTTCAAAAAAGCACAAACGACGGTTAACCCCATGACACCAGAAAAGTCGTCGTCAATGGTAAGAAATGGCATTTATCGTGTAACTAGCAATCCAATGTATCTTGGTTTCCTACTTACCGTTATTGCGTTTGGATTCTATTTGCAGAATCTGTTGGCGTTCATTTGGTCGCCTGCGTTCATTCTTTACATGAACACTTTCCAAATAAAACCTGAAGAAACAATGCTCGCTGATATTTTTGGCGATGAGTTTGCCAACTTTAAAACGCAGGTAAGACGCTGGATTTAGTCGCCGACAAACACTATGATTGCCGCCAATTAACGAAAGCCTCTCGATAGTGTTGAATAATTAGCTTGCAAACAAATAATCGCCCACAAAAAATTTGTATCATAGGTTTACCTCGCACAGCGACAACCAGTGTGTGTTTAGCCATGCTCGATTTAGGCTTTAAAACCGCACACACTGCATATACCAACGAAGCGTTCGAGAAAGCAGAAGCCATTGCCGACACACCAGTGTTTGCTGATTTTGCTGCGCTAGATGGGGCATACCCTAACAGCAAATTCATTTATCTTCAGCGAGACATAGAGGCTTGGCTACCCTCAATTCGACAGCTTCTAGAACGCATGTACGAAAATTTAATGCGTGATGATGGCGGTTTTAACCCTTACCTAAAGCGTTGCTATCAACACATCTTTTCACCGCTGAGTCTAGGCAATATTGCTAGTGACGAGTTTCTCACTCAATGTTATAAACGACACCAAACACAAGTGTTCACTCATTTTGAAGACAAAGAACAGCAACTGCTGTCCCTGGACGTTACCGAAGCTGATGGTTATCAAAAGCTAGCTCGATTTTTAAACGTCGATGTTTGCGCCAACAAAACCTTTGAAGTAATCAATAAAGGCGGTAAAGTGACCGCTTGGAATAAAATCAAACACCCGCTTAAAGTAGAATCGACACGCAATGGCCGAATCGACAATAGCTTAGACTACCTGAGCACAAACTTAGGTTTCCTCAGTACAAACAAAGCTTAGGGAGTTTGGACATTTAAGCTTTTTCTGTCGCTTAATGACTGGTAAAATCGCCGTCCTTTTGTAATAAGCTGCACAAAAATTATGTTTGAATTGAAGTACCACACCCCTTTTGAATGGACAGAAGCTGTCATGGCAGACTTCGACACGTTTCTACAAGATCACGCTGCTGCTGAGAAAAAAGCCTCTGGCATGGCAATGTCGATGCTATCCCACTACCAAGATCGCACTAAATTAGTAAAAGCCATGACTGACCTCGCGTTAGAAGAACTCATTCACTTCAAACAAGTGCTCAAGCTGCTAATGGCAAGAAACGTTCAACTTGCAGACGACAAAAAAGATGACTACATCAAGAACATTCGTAAGTTATTTCGCCATGGTCGTGACGAGTTCTTAATGGACCGTTTATTAGTTGCTGGTGTAATTGAAGCGCGCGGCCACGAACGTTTCTCGCTCGTAGCGGAAGCACTTCCTGCTGGCAAAGACAAAGACTTCTACGTGGCAATTGCAAAGTCTGAAGAAAAGCATAAGAACTTATTTGTGGAACTTGCTTACGAATACTTTGACAAAGCTACAGTAGATACACGATTAGAAGAAATCTTAGTAGCCGAAGCTGAAATCTGTGCGAAACTGCCATTTAGAGCAGCGCTTCACTAGCGCGTGTTGAACTTTCAGGGTTAAATTTTGTTCGAACTAGATGCATTTTTATCGCCGCACCTGTGATGCGCTTAGTCATTCTGCGCACAGAGCAAGTAACTATGAGAAAAATGCACTTAATTACTAGATATTGGAGACAGCATTTATGATACCTTTCTACTCCGTTATTGCTTATGTCATGTGGAATAACCACATGACATAAGCTCTGCCTTTTATAAAAACATCATAAATTGCTACAAAAATAGCCTTGACAGGCCGAAATACCCTAGATTATCTTTCGGTTGATTATAGGTTCAGGTAGCACCTAAAATATGCTATGTTAACTTTCTGCTTTCTATACTTCAAAACAAAACTCACATAGTGCCAATACGGTGCTGATAAAGGACGATTAAATGATAAAATCTTTGTTTGCCATTGCCTCACTTTCCCTACTACCAACACTTTCATTTGCGGCAACTTCAGCTGACGATTTACCTTGCGAAAGCACTGAGGATAATTGCACCTTTGTATTACTTAAGCCAAACGGCGAATTAGTTACCCATAACACAGTGCAAGCCAATAAACGTTTATCACCCTACTCAACGTTTAAAATTCCTAATTCACTTATTGCATTAGATACAGGAGCAGCTAAATCGCTTGAAGAAACATTTGTTTCTGATACCAATACGTACCCACCAGAAAACTGGTGGCCAAGCATTTGGACAGCCCAGTCGCATAATTTACCCAGTGCATATAAATACTCAGTTTTACCTATCTATCGAGAGCTAGCGATAAAAATAGGTGAAAAAGCAATGCAGGAATATGTCACCGCTTTTAACTATGGCAACCAAGATATCAGCTCAGAGCAAGACAGCTTTTGGTTAGGCAGTAGCATCGAAATTACTGCAGTTGAACAGGTTAAATTTCTGCAAAAGCTCTTTACCCAAAAGCTGCCACTAAAAGCATCAACCTATGCACAACTTGAAACACTGATGTTTAATGACAAAGGTGATGATTACACTGTATTCGCGAAAACTGGTTATGGCCCTATAGGCAATAAAACAAACGTTGGCTGGTTTGTTGGAGCGGTTGAAAAAGATGGAGAGCATTATTACTTTGCCTCGAATGTTACTGGCAAAGTATTTAGAAAAGTAACTAAGGCAAGAATAGAGAACGCGAAACGCTATCTTGCACATTATGATATCGCCTACACTAAATAGAACTGATGACTCAGCACTAAATTAAAACGAATACCTTTAACAGCTGTGCTTTTGAGAACTGTATTCCTAAGCGCATATTCAGAACGAAAAAGAGAAACCACCTTGCTAAGCTACCGACACGCCTTTCATGCTGGCAACTTCGCCGATGTACTAAAACACAGTGTGTTGCATTACGTACTGAACTACATGGGCAACAAAGATAAAGGCTATACCTACATCGACACTCATTCAGGCGCGGGCATGTACAAACTGCACGACCAGTACGCTCAGAAAACAGGTGAATACAAGCAAGGTATTGAGAAGCTTTATGATGCGGACAACTTGTCACCATTGTTGGAAGAATACGTTGCACTGATAAAACAGCTAAACCAAGGTAAGCCGTTAAGTGTTTACCCAGGTTCACCAGCGATTGCGCATTTTCACGGGCGCAAACAAGATAGTGCAAGATTATTCGAACTGCATAAAAGTGATGCCGCATTGCTGACAAGTTTTACCGAAAATTGGCGCCAAGCGCAGGTAATGATCACCGATGGTTACAAAGGTTTAATCAGACAGCTTCCGCCAACAACGCATCGTGGTGTAGTGCTTATCGACCCGCCATACGAAATAAAAACGGACTACCAGAAAGCAGTTAAAGCAATAATTGATGGTTCGAAAAAGTTCTCAACTGGCACCTATATTCTGTGGTATCCCGTCGTGACTAGAAGTCTTATCGATGACATGGAAGCTTCGCTGTTAGACAGTGGCATTCGAAATGTCTTAAAGGCTGAATTCTGTATGAAGCCCGATTCTGAGCTGTACGGCATGACAGGAACAGGACTGTTTATCGTCAATCCACCTTGGCAACTCAAAGGATTGCTGGAAGACGCATTACCACAGTTTCAATCGTTACTTGCCAGTGAGAACAGTAATGAAGCGAGTTTTACTATCAACCAAATGGTTGAAGAGTAAACCTATTTCTTGACCAAGCACAAGCGAGGACTTAGTCCTGGTAAAATAGGTATCTGTGGTCGCCACCTTGCTGTAGCCACAGATACAATTTCCCCACTAGCACCTAAGCATTTGTGCGTGTGTTTCTTCATCCCTAAATTCACTTCAAACTTTGGCTTACGTTTAATTTAAGCCCATAGCGCCCCCAATAAGTTACACGTAAAGCAGCAATGCGCTCGTGCTTTATGCAACTAGCACAAGATTATTGTTTGAAAAATATACTTACATCTTGTCACGCCATTACCGAATATTATTAATTAAACTGTAGTCAGTGTAATCATAAATTCAGCAAATGAAGTAAAGACCGTTTTACCTACAGCTAAGTACATTAATGGCGTTAATTAGTTTACCACTTCCTGCGTTAGCGTCAGACCCCACAGGATTAATGGTAATTTTCCTACCCGGTTTAGTATTTATCGTCGTTGGCACGCTAGCGATTAGCTACGCCCTTACTACAACTATTCAACACTACTGGCTGCAGTTTACATTACGTGTCTTTTCAGTCGCGTTAGTTGTAAGCCCGATGCAGGTTGTCGGTGCGAATTATTGGTGGCCCAATATTATTGCTATTTTCTTCAATGAACATTTTAATATCCTGCAAGCACTGTTTCATTCCATTATTATCACAGCAATCGCTGTATTCACGTGGTGGATTGTAAAAAACCAAACTCGGATATAACTCAAGCAGAATTAAAAAAGTAATAAAACCTATGGCAGAACACCTTTTTGTTTACGGCACATTGTGTCCGGGTAAACCCAATGAACACATAATGGAATCGGCGGCTCTTGGCACAAAGCTAGTGTCGAAAGAGAACTTCGAGCAGGCGGTTGGGGAGCAGAAATGGGCTTTCCTGGCATCGTGCTAACGCCGATGAAGACAAGCGTGAAGCTATTCATGGTTATGTGTTTTCCTCTGAAAATTTAGCCAATAACTGGCAACTGCTCGATGAATTTGAAAGGGGTCGAATACCAGCGTGTATTAGCCGATGTGCGATTGGAAAATGGGCAATTAATGCAAGCCTACGTTTATGCTCTCGCTTCTAACTAATTGCCGGAAATCATTGAGATTCTGGTGTATTGAGTTAAGCTATTTCTAGGTAATCAATGACTGATTATTAAGAACAATTGATAGAAGTTGCTATTGATAGAAACAAATGCGGATAGAAGGAAAAGGAATCACAAATATGGATATTGACCACAACAAATATAAAGTTTGGAAACTTCCCAACCTCTTGTTGGTGCACTGGATATTAAATCCAGGCCTGGCGTTTAACGAATTAGTACTTGGGCAACGTATGCCCAAAGTGACGTTAATTGATAAAACCAGTGATGCGCCGCTAATGGAAAACCAATACATACCCTGTCCACATTGCGGAGCCATCCACAACGGCTTAATTTGGTCTAAAAAGAATGCTTTCGGTAATTGGTTTGGCATCATGTGTCCAACTTGCCATAAAACCATCTCTTGCCTTTGGAATATCACAAGCCTCATTATTTTAGCGGTTACGTTTCCAATCTGCGGCTGGTTTAAGACTCCGTTAGAACAACGTTGGATAGCGCGTAAAAAGCAACAACTTTCAGATATGGAACAAGACAAAGCGCCTTTGCCAGACGCCAAAGGTACCTCATGGCTTGGTATGGGGTTCTTCTATGGCTTTTTCATGTTTTGCGTTATGGCACTTCCTGACATATTGATCGAAGACGTTACCAATGGTTTTATCGCCAAACAGGTACTTATTTGGTCTATCGCGGGCTTACTTTTTGGCGGAGTGATGAAGCTTGCTCTAGGTCGAAAAAAACAAAGTACCGAAAGCCCACAAGAGAACTCAAAGTAGAGGCTTAACTCAATACATAAAAACAATGCAAAGCCCAGATTAAAAGAGTCTACAAACAAGCTAGACTTGCTAAGAATGCAACCAGAAGTTGCATTAGTTTCTTCCATGTTGAAGTCCAAAACGCTTACTACATTCGTAATAATTGGTGTGCTGGGTTTTGCGACGTTTTTCTATTTCCTGTATAACATGGCAGGCGCTTAGCATTTGAGCTAGATAATCAGCCAGACAATAAATTAAGAGACACAATTACATGCGTTTATGGACTTATCAACTGCCTTTTCACTATCAAAACGACCAGTATGAAGTGAAGTTTTTCTTTTCCATGACAGAGTACACATCGCAGTTATTTCGCGACGGTATCCTCATCGATGAGTTTTCAGGTGTATGCAAAACGGGAATGAAAGTTGTCGAACATAACGTTGAATTCGAAAACCAAACCAGCAAGTTAACAGTATCAGTCGGTTATATCAGCATGTGGACTGTTGCTATCGAAGTAAGAGAAGACGATGACCTCATTTATGCCAGCCATCCCGGTAAAGATATTCGATACGCAGAAAAGACCATCGAAAAATTGAACGCCCTCGGCGACGATATTCAATCGCCTGAAGAGCAGCAACGCCAGCAAGAAAAGTGGCAGAAAAACAAACACTCTATCTTTGCTGACGTTTTCCTTGGTATCGCCTTCTTTATTGTCGCCAAGGTAACCGACGACCTAACACTAGCAGCTTTTACCGGTGTGGGATTAGGCTTAGGTCTAGTCGTTTTACAGCGCTTCGTAAAAGTTGATTTACTTGGCGGTTTCGCGGTTTTCGGTACCGCTATGCTGTTGATATCAGCAATATTTTCGTTGGTTTATCAAAGCGAATACATGGTACAAATGAAAGGCACAATACTCGGCATACTCACCGCCTCACTCGCCTTGGCAGATGGCGTATTCAGGAAAGGTGGTTATTTCGGTGCACGATTCGAACGCTATTTAAACTCACCCATCGATCATGCCTACTTTGTGACTGGCTTAGGACTAATAGGCTTAGTAATGGCGGCACTTAATTACCTTGTAGCCACCTACTTTAGTAAAGACTTCTGGCTTACCTACTCTACCTTTTTAGACATGCCACTTTATATGGTGATGATCTTCACGCTAGTTTGGCAGGCAGGTAAAAAACACAGCGCCAAAAACAGGCTAAACGCTAATAAAGGCTAAACGCTAAAAGATAAAACTTAACAAGTGCACAGTAGCGTTTAATCAGTAGTTGAATGCCATTTGCACTTGTTTACCCTTCAATTAGCTCAATCTTTTGTTTTTTTGGCGACGATAAAACCCACTCGCTGCTCCCCAATTGTCAGTATGTACTGTTTTAGCTTGTTTAAGTTGCCAAAGTGATAACAGTGCGTCGCATCAATATCGACAAAGTCCGTCTCTGTTAACTGTTCCAACCAATAATTCTCTGAATGAAAGCAAACGCCCACACCAGCAGTATTAGCGCCTAATTGCTCGGTAAGGTATTTCAGCATGTTTGAGGCGGTGAGCTCATAAATCACGCGACTCGCAGAATCATCAATTAAGGTACCACGATAAAAGTTCTCAAATATCATCACGATACCGCTGAGATTAAGCAGATCGTACGCCTGATTCAACCCTTCCAATTGCAGCCGACATGATTTCGCATAGCTATCGCTAATAAAATGATGGAGCACCCAGTTAAATTGAATCGCATTAAAGGTTTTGTTTTTAGGTAAGTCTTGAAAGGTACCAGCGACCAATGTTTTGCGCCGATTTCGGATGTTCTTGTCTAGCAGGTACTGCTCGGGTTCGACAATGGTGCAGTTAGCATTGGGAAAGTTACACAAAAATCGGTCTACATATTTCCCGTTACCTCCGCCGACGTCGAGCATTTCAAATTCCCTTGAAGAAAAGTGTTGGTTGTTTATCGCCTGTTGTATCAATTTGAAGAGTTTTGCATCGACGTATTCAGTGTCGAATTCGTAGGTTTGTTCGGTTTGAAGTAGTTTTACGTTGTATTTCTTTTTGTCACCTCAACAGTATCACCTGAACATTCCATTCCGAACGAAATAAAACGAATCATCCAAATTTCTGCCCTAGATTCTGATTTTGCGAAGAAACTTGATTTGCATTTTGCATATGGTATTTTGAATGGAATTATTCGGAAGTCGCTACCCCAAACCCTTGATGAGGTAAATTCCAATGAAAATAAAAACGATACTGACCGCTACATTCTTTACCGCTACATTCTTTGCCACTTCATTGATGATGGCTACTCTCAGCCTGCCTACTTACGCTGCTGATAAGCAATCAAGGGCGCACTTAAAAGCTCACGTAAAAGAAAAACTGCAACTTGAACAAACGTTAAACGACTTTCTAGCAAATTCAATAAACAACGATTTTAAAAACCACAACAACTTTTGGGCAGACGAACTTATTTACACAAGTTCAGCTGGCTTGCGCTTTGACAAAGCGTTCATCATGAAAGATTTAGATCCCAACAAAAATGTAGAAGTGGGTGAATTACCACCACATTACTGGGCAGAAGAAGCGGATATTCGTGTTTATGGTGATATCGCTATTGTGGCATTTAAGCTCATGCACAAAGATAACAAACAAGCGAAAGAGCTAAGACAGACCTATTACAATACAGGAACATTCGCGAAACGAGACGGTAAATGGCAAGCAATTGCGTGGCAGGCAACCAAAATTCCTCAAACTACTGAGGCTAAGTAATCTCGGTAGTATAAAGCAACCTCGTTAGCACCAAACAAGAAAACAAGCGGTAGTTGGTTCAACTGCCGTTTACTCACTTTACCTAATTATTCTCGATAACGTTAACCGCTAACTCCATGCCGTCAACCGTCCAACGGTCCGCAAGTTTATTGTAAATCACACGACCAATTAACTGTTTCTCAGAGCCGTCAGAATAATTCACCTGCATTTTACAAATATGATTATGAGTAAGTTTAAACTCTGGGATCTCAACAGATAATGGCGTTACTACTTTATCCTTAGGTGTTCTTCTTTTATACCAATCTCGGGCTATTAGTTCGAATGTAAACGCCTGCAATTCTCAATTCCTATTTATTTCCTATAATTAACGGCACAAGGTTGAAATAACTAATCCAAAGAGAGTGTTATTATGACTGCCTCGCTTACGCATATTGCCCTACATGTTAACGATTTAGAAGCCTGTATTCAGTTTTATATGGACTACGCAAATCTAGAAATAGTGCGTGATAGACGACCACATGGTGATGACGGAAAGCGCATCGTCTGGTTAGCAGAGCCAAGTAAGGCACAAGAATTCATTATCGTCGTACTACCTAATGGCCCTAAAAAGCAGCAAGTAGAAGATGATTTTTCCCACTTAGGCTTTGCCCTAAGCTCTAAACGCGCTGTTGATGAAATTGCTGATAAAGCCATGGTTGACGGCATTTTAGTTTGGCCATGCCGACAAGAACCCTATCCCGTTGGCTACTATTGTGGCGTAAAAGATCCGGATGGAAACTTTGTTGAATTCAGTTACGGACAGCCGCTTGGGCATGGCGCGCAAAAGGAAACGTTTTAGCGACTAGTCGCAATGCCGAATAATGGTATTGGCGAGGTTTTCCATCCATACCGCATAACCGTCTGGGTCAAATTTGGCAGAGCATTTATTCATGAAGCCATGAAAATAGTTAACTTTTTCTTGTGAGAACTTTGGTTGAGAGGGCTGTTGTTGTGAGAAATAGGTTTTAGAAAATTCTGGCAGCGAATGCACTGTGGTTGAGAGTTTAGATTGGTTTTCACTAGGTATTGTCAGTGTTGCTACCCCTGCTTCGGACAACGTTTCTATCAATTCATCAATATCAAAATGGGCTTCACTTTTCGGAAACACCAAATGCATAGGCACTAATGGCGAAAGTTTAGTTAAGTGTCTTATCTGACCGCCATAAAACCCCACCGCTTGAACATTTCGATATTGTTCGCCTTCAAGCAATGCAGCCAACTGCCAGACCGCAGACGCGCCTGCACTGAATCCAATCACCCATGTCGCATGCTTGAAGTCCAATTTGGCAAGCACAGTGCTTATGTCGTTGGCATATTTTTCGATGGTTGAATGAGTGGAAAAGTACTGATAGGCCTCAGCTTGGTCAGCAAAGTTAAATCGCTCACCCGCATACGGGTCAACCATGTGACAACTGATATCGAATAGCTTGCCTGCATCGTTCGCTTTGCGTTGAATACGTGTTTGCAGATCAAACGCCAACGCATCAAGCGCCGACGTTTGACCAAATATATCGCTAACAAACAGAAGATTCATAGTGCTTACGACATCCTTGTTACATCAACTTCTACGCGAATAAAGCTAGGTTTCTTCGTCCTGCTTGTCGATATCTTCTGGTGCTACTGTAGTTTTGCGACGCATCACTGGCGCGTCACCAGCATCCTGCAAAGTAAACATAGTTTTCTTATTGATACGTTTCGCCTTGGCTGGTGCTTGCTCTGATTTCGCTGCTTTCTTCGCCTTAGCTTTCACTGGCTTTTTCTTAGGCTTAGGTTTAAGCCCTTTGAATTTTGCCGCTAAGCCTTCAACTTCGGTAAAGCCAATGGTCTGCTGTAAAAAGCCTTCAACGTTTTTAAAGCTAACCCAGTCTTTTGGACCAACAAACGATATTGCATCACCCTGATTACCCGCGCGGCCAGTACGACCAATACGGTGAACAAATTCTTCAGTATGCTTTGGCATATCAAAGTTAATTACGTGAGATACGTTAACCAAATCCAAGCCACGAGACGCTAAATCTGTGGTAATTAGGATTTGTTCGCGGCCTTTTGAGAAACTATCCATGATCTGATTACGTTGGCTCTGGTTTAAATCACCCGACAACGCAATAGCTGACTTGCCTTCGGCAATTAACTTACTTGCCAAACGCTCAGTGTCTGCGCGTGTTGCAGTAAAGATAATGGTCTGTTGTAACTTTTCGTTCGCTAAGAAGTGGTCAAGTAACGCTTCTTTGTGATCTAGGTTGTCCACTAAATAAAAGCGCTTGGTGATATCTGCATGTTCCGTATGACCGTGTTCAATGGCGATACGCTTTGGTGATTTAAGCATATCAGCCGCAAATTCATTTACTTGTGCGTGACCTAGCGTCGCAGAGAACATTAACGTTTGACGCTTACGGTGGTCTGCTGCGCTATTAATTTTTGCCAGCTGTTCTGCAAAGCCTAAATCAAGCATGCGATCTGCTTCATCAAGAATTAGCAGCTCTAGGCCTTGCAGGTAAAAGTGACCTTGATCCAGATGGTCAGCTAAGCGACCCGGCGTCGCTACAATAAAATGAGGGTCTTTAGACAATGTTTTCACTTGGTCGTTAAAGTTTTCGCCACCAAGAATCAACACCGACTTAAATTGTGTGTTTGCAGTAAATAAACGCAATTGGCCAAACACTTGTTTCGCCAATTCGCGCGTTGGCGCAAGAATTAGCACGCGCGGATCTTTCTTCGACAATGCACGCTGTGTGCTAATGCGTTGAACCGCAGGCAAAATAAAGGCTAAGGTTTTACCCGAGCCAGTTTTAGAAGAGGCGATTAAGTCATGTCCTGCCATTGCCACTGGCACCGCCTTGGCTTGAATTTCTGTCGGTTCAGTAAAGCCTTTGTGCTCTATCGTTTCCATTAAGCGTTTATCTAAACCAAAATCACCAAAATTCAATCTGTTCTCCTAAAATTCGTGCGTCATTGTAAAACCCCTATTATAACCGTAACCGCTAGCAATATAGCAGCGAATTTTAAATTTTATCGAGAAGATGTTGTCAGATAGCTTTTGCAAGCTCTGGATAATCGGGCTGGTACCTAATAAGAGGTAGCGAGGTAAGAAGCAATAAGGAAAGAAGAGTATCAACCAATACTGATAAAGCTGTGTAAAACAAACTGAGACAAGACTAACTAACCTGAGCTGCGCATAAGAAATTGAACTAAATACCCTTGTGGTGATCAGATCTTTCGACAAAGTGACACAAGATTACTAAGGCAAGGGCATGAATAACTTAGATGCAATTTACGTAGAGGTCGATGATTT
>JAKVCY010000019.1 GCA_022448425.1 Thalassotalea sp.
CTGGCATGATTCAAAACGTAATGGTCGCGTTGGGTGGGAGCGGTTATGGGAAGGATGGTTTACACTGCAAACCATCCTTGAAGGTTATGAGCTAGCCAAGTCTCTTGATCTAGAAATGTGATCAAGAGACAGGCAACAGCGGGCTTTGCATTTTTAAGGTATAATTGCGGCTATTCTATGATAAAGCGTTGCTAAAACAGCATAAAATACGTCATCCGTAGTAACCATAATGGCTCCAGATTTTAACCTCAATAATTCCCGATTACACAAAAGCGTGTTTTTAACCATGAGTGGCTTGCTGGCATTGGGGGCGTGCACGGCTGCGTGGGTGAATTTACTGACATATGCGCCAAATAAACTCCCCGTAATACTTATTGAGGCTATGGTCGCTTTCATTTTTGGCTATTTACTTGTTCAAACAATTCGTCATCGAGAAAAGCCTTGGCATAACTCTCTACTAATTTACACCTACATTTTTATTATTGTGGTTGCCCATTTAGGTTTGAAGCCAGGCAACACTGTCATCAATTGGTGGTTTTCGTTTCCTTTACTAAGCTTTTTCTTACTTTCGCATAGGCACGCGTTAGCGGTTAGTACTTTAATGCTTGGGCTTGCTATGGGGCTGCAAATATACACCAATATTTATGATAGGCAGCTTTATTGGTTTGCTGGTTGTGTCAACCTGGCATTTCCGTATCTCATCATTTTGCTGGTGAGTTATGTCTACGAAAAAATGCGTTTGCTACATGAAAGTGAATTAATTGATTACGCGCTGACTGACCCGTTAACCAAAGCCTACAATAGAATAGCGTTGAAGAATTGTTTTGCTCAATACTGTGATTCGCAAGCACCATTTAGTCTTTTATTAATTGACTTAGACCACTTTAAATCGGTTAATGACTCATTCGGTCATGATGCCGGCGACCAAGTACTTATCGAGGTAAAAGAACTCTTCTGTACGCTTTTACCAAAAAACCAAGTCTTTTATATTGGTGGTGAAGAGTTGTGTTGATACTGGAAGGAAATAACGAGGCCAACTTGCAGCAAGCGAATAGGCTTCGCGAAGCTGTTGAGTCACTGTCAGTTAAGTACCAAGAACAGGCAATATCAATTACCTTGAGTGTTGGTTATGTTCATGATGATGGGAGGAATGATCTCTCTTCATTGCTGAAGCAGGCTGACAAATACTTGTATAATGCTAAAGAGCAAGGCCGAAACCGTATCGTCAGTGAATAACTGTCAAACAAATAAACATTATTGGGTAGATATTACCGTGCAAGATCAACCAAAGAATCCATTACATGGAAAAACTTTAGAAGCAATACTCAACGAGCTTGTTGCCGAAATTGGCTGGGAGGCTATGGGACAAACTGTCGATATTCGTTGTTTTAACAATGACCCTTCGATTAAATCGAGCTTAAAGTTTTTAAGACGTACGCCTTGGGCAAGAGCTAAGGTGGAGGAAATGTACATCAATGTTTTTCATGGTTTTCAGTGGCCAGAGCTAGAAAAAGAGTAAGCAGGCACGCGAAGTTCCCTGCTATTGAAGGATGTTATTTTCCGATTTTCTTACGTACTTTTTCCATATGCTGCTTAAACCATCGCTCTTCCTTGGTTGAGCCACACTTAAAAGCCGATGTTGCAGTAACGCCCTCGATGCCAATGTCGCTCAAACCTTCTTTCATAATACATACGCCGTTATCAGTTTTTGTAATTGAAAGAGAGTCGTGCATTCGTTCAGTATTTTGTTCTTCCAACTGGTCTGGGGTAAGCGTTAACTGTGAGTGAGGAACAGCATCTGGGTTGGGGTGCATACTAGACAAGGAACGCGTTTGATACTGCGCAGAAGCTGCGTCATTCATTGCCTTCCTATCAAGTTGACCGTTAAGTTTATTTAAATTAGATAGTGCACGCTTAGCGATACTTGCGCCTTTATTGTGTTCACTGGTAAGAATGCGCTTACTTTCAGTTAATGCTTTTGGCGGAACGTCATTCTTACTTATCGTTACTTCACTCGAGGGGGCTGGGACAGTATCTTGTATGTCCACAGGCAAAGGTTCTTGCGCGGGTTCCGGCGCATTAGCTTTGGTTACAGGTTGAGTGTCGACTTCTGGCTGAGGAGGGGTTTCTTGTGTATCAACTTCTGTCTTTGGTTGAACAGCTTCCGTATTTGGTTGAGTCGTCTCCCGCTTTGGCTGATAGAGATAACTCTTAACGGAGCGAATCTTTAATGGTTCATTCAACGGTTCATTAGGTGACTTTATTTCTGCCTTAGGGGTGAACCAGAGTAGCGTAGCTAAAAATACCAAATGCAGCGCTATAGATACAAGCAAAGTATCTAGTAACTTGCGTTTATTAGAACTTGCAGTAGGCAGGCGAATTTCATCGACATGCTTTTCTGCGGCAGTGGGTACAATATACCTGAAGTTGTCGGGGTAATTAACATCTGTGTCTGGTACCAGCGATATATCGAGAGCTTTATCCGTCAAAGCGTAAACTACAAAAAGGTAACAATAATAAGTGCTTAATAGACCCTACGAAAATAGATAAGTTCAATGCTTATTAAAAAAACGATGCCGATGAGAATTTCGCTAACACTGATAAAGTTCTTTCTTATATTGTTCTATTGCACTGGGCCATTCAAAGCGAGCAGCCTTAGCTTCATTTATCATAGAGTGCCATTTTACTGGTTCATTAATGAAGCAATCTAACGCTCGTTCAAAGCTATCAAGCATAGCCTGAGCCAGCTCTATTGGCGTATTACCGGAAAAGATAAACCCGGTTTTACCATCGAATACTGTGTCATTTAATCCTCCAATCTGATTAACCAAACAAGGTTGACCGGCGCGCATGGCAAGTAGTTGACTGATGCCACAGGGCTCAAAAGAACTTGGCATCAAGAATAAATTACCGACATCGAATAAGGAGTCTGACAGGGCGGCGTTATAGCCATTTAATAACACACAACATTCGTAGTCATTGGAAATAGCTGCTAACGCTTGTGATAATTCTGTGTCACCAGAACCAAGAATAATAAGCCGGCCGTCAGCCGATGCTAATTTGCCTAACAGGTGGCTTAATGCAGGTCTGCCATCGAGGTGCGTGAGCAGGATTGCTATTTTTTGTGCGGTTATTCTGCCAATGCTGGTCACGATAGGCCCGCTGCACTCTTGGCGTTGCCATGATACTAATCGGGCTTTTGCCTGTTGGTGAACTTCAGCATCAGGTGCTTTTTGTTGCCACACAGATATTGCAGTCATAGCGATATCATCAAAGGACTCAATATTTGTGTTTTGCTGATAAACGCAACCATTAAGAATGCCAAACAGGCGACCATGCTGCTGAGCAGCTAATAGATCCCTTTCAAGGCCTTCTCCACCAACAAAGCCAAACTCCGGTGCTGAAGGCAATGTAATTTCTTTTGCATAAGTAGGTGATACGGCGTGGACTGCATCACATAAATTTATAGCCGCTCTCGTTGGGTTAACACAGTTTTGGTAGCGAGGATCAATGATGTCTGCATGAGCTAAGTCGTATTGTGGATACCAAGCTTTGAGCGATGAAACGTCACCATCAAGGGGTCTTATCCCTTGTAAAGCTAAGTTGTGAATTGTGTAAACACAGCGTTTTGATTTTACTGGAGCAAACGCCGCTACGTATTCGCGTAAAATAGCAATCCATGCTGCGTGCCAATCGTGTAAATGTAATATGTCGGTTCTGTCATGCCAGGTGTCTGTAACTAACTGGCACACTGCGATTGAAAATAAGGCGAATTTTGTGGCATCGCTTGCAAAAGGCTTATCAGGTCCATCATCACAGTAAATTGCACCGTCACCAGCATTGGAAAATAGTGGATGTTCTAATACCCACTGATTTACCTCTCCCTGACAGTATGCTTGGTTTTCCAACGCAATTTGAAATAGGTTAATCGTTTCTCGTCGACCATAAAAGTCAACGTCAAAAGCGAGTCGGTGAAAAGCCCTTGGGTGCTTTGCGTGCATTGAATAACTTGGTGTGATGACGTCTACGGTGATTTCTGAGTTGGCGAGGAATTGAGGAACATCACGGATAACGTCACCAATCCCTCCGATCTTACCTTGCGGTAATGCATCATTTTCAGCAGCAACAAAAAGTATATTTGTTGCCTTATCTCGCTGTTGTTTTTCCATTTTATAGCTTACTGCGTTACTTTTATTCTTGTGAGGCACTCTCTACATGAGTAGAGAGTGCCATTGGTTTTAGCCAAGACTCGCTTCGACAATAGCGTCTTTTGTCACTTTTTCTGCTAGATACTTGGCAATCATATCGCGAGTTACAAGTACCACGCCTTTCTCTGTAACCCTAAAGCCATTTGCTTTGTCCTTTTTATGATCGACACCAATTTCGATGCCTTCAGGTAAAATAACATGTCGGTCGATAATGGCTTTCTTGACGGTACAATTTCGATTGATAATTGCTCCTGGCAGTATCACAGCTTCGTCAATATAGCAGTATGAATGCACCCTTACTTGTGAAAATAACATACTACGCTTCACTGTGGAGCCAGAAACTATACACCCGCCTGCTACACAAGAGTCTATGGCGATACCACGACGCGTATCTTGGTCAAATACAAATTTGGCTGGTGCAGTTTGTTCTTGATATGTCCAAATTGGCCAATTGTCGTCATATACATCAAGTTTAGGCTCTGGCTCTATTAGCTCAATATTTGCCTGCCAGAATGAATCTAAAGTGCCGACATCGCGCCAATACGCTTCATGACAGTCCGAAGGGTCACAGAATGGATAGGCAAATACACGATGTTTCTCGATAATCCGTGGAATAACATCATGGCCAAAATCTTTACTAGAGCCCTCGATGTTGGCTTCTATGTCCAGTTGTTCGAATAAAAAATCGGTGTTAAATATGTAGTTGCCCATCGAGGCGAGTGTTTGGCCTGGCTTACCGGGAATTTGTGAGGGATGTTCTGGTTTCTCATCGAATCGGCGTACTCGCATGTCTTTATCTACGGTCATTACACCAAATTGGCCAGCTGCTTCTTCCACAGGCACTTCAATACAACATACTGTCATATCAGCTTTGCTTTCAACGTGTTTCGCGAGGAGTGCACCGTAGTCCATGCGATAGACATGGTCACCCGATAAAATCATTACATATTTAGGCAGCTCATGGCGGATAATGTCCATGTTTTGATATACTGCATCAGCAGTACCTGCGTACCAGCCATCACCATAGCGTTGTGATGCTGGCAATATTTCCACCGACTCACCCAGTTCTTTCTTGAAGTGGCCCCATGCTCTGTTGATATGCCTGATCAAAGAGTGGGATTTATATTGGGTAGCGATGCCAACTCGGCGGATACCCGAATTTATGCAGTTCGAAAGTGGAAAATCTATAATTCGAAATTTACCACCAAAAAAGGTGGCGGGTTTTGCTCTCCAGTCTGTTAATTCATGTAATCGCGAGCCACGACCTCCGGCGAGAATAAGGGCATAAGTTTCACGAGTAAGGTTACTAATGTAACGGTTAGCATAAGTCGGCATACTTCCTCCAATAAGGGGTGAATTAGCCGTACAGCAGAAGCCTTTTTCCTTTGGCTTCAATCGACAAGATTATCTTCAAAAAGTGAGGGTATTGAACGTTAATTACATGACAATTCTATGACTTGGGTAAAAAGAATTGAACAAATTAGGTGCAACACGCAAAAAGTATTGCACAAAAAACGCACAGTCTCTAGGTGGTTAGGCTAGCGCTCACTTGAGGCAGCTAAAATCCTGCATAATGTGTTCCAGTATTGATTACGGGTTGCAACGCTATATTGAAAAGATATTAGCTCAAGCACACAGGTAGTGTCGTTATCAGCTTGCGAGGAGGATTTGTGCGAAGTCTTTAATAAAGCGCGTAAGTGACTCTACCATTGAGGCTTTTTTATGCTAAAGTGTGGTTATAAATCAGTCAGGAGACGATTTTAGTAGTGCGGTTTTATTGGATAAACAAAACGCTTTTAGCGATGCTACTATGGCTATTTCCATTTAATAACTGGGCGGATAGTTATTCCGTCGATCACTTCAAGGCGATTGCAGATGATGTAAATCGTGACCCTTACCCTGTATATCAGCAATTACTTGCAATTGAGAAAAATAAATCCCAGCTCTCAGCCGACGCATACTTGTGGTTTCTTTACCGTAAAGCCCATGCAGAAACCTTACTCTATTTCCATGATAAATTTGCCAAAACTGTTGCACTAGGACTCAGTTTAATCGATGAAAATTCATCTGCAGAAGTGGTAGCATCACTCAAATCATATGCAGGCCTTGTGGCAGAACGCAAAGGTAAGTTTAAAGAGGCTATTGCTTTATTCAAAGAAGCAATGTCAATCGCGGAGCGAGAAAACCTCAACAACATTTATACACAAACCAAACACTATCATGCTTATACCCTGAGCCTGACAGAGCTTTATGAGAGTTCATTGTCTGATTTGCAAGAAGCCTATGTTGAAGCCTATGCACTGGAAGATCAGTTCTTAATTGCTCTGATTAATGAGACTTATGGGGCTGTTTATGGCTATATGAGTGAATATGACAAGTCGATCGAGCATTACAATCGCGCCTTGGATACCTATAGTCGATTAGGCTACAAGCCTTATGTTGCTGAAGCTGTGTATGGTTTGGCTTCGACGTATCGTTATATGGGAGAATATGATTTAGCCATTGATAAATTCAACTTATATCGGGAAAACATCGCCTACACTCCTAATCAAGATATTAGCTATTTCGGTGCATATGGCTCGGGGATGACATTTGCCGAAAAGGGCGATTGTCCTGAAGCGCTAGCAGCAATATCGAAGGCCCTTTCAATGAATGGTCAAGTTGACTATGACGCTGAACTATTAAAAAAACAGGCGCAATGTTATATCGAGCAAGGGAAGCTGTTACTGGCTGAACAGAGCATTGATAGGGCATCTGAGTTTTTTGCTGAGATGCCGCAACTAGATGGCACGCGCTGGACATTGGAATTGATTGAACTTCGTGCTCATTTGGCATATGCCAATGAAGAACACCAACAAGCTTATCTGCTACTCCAAGATTTTTATCAACGCTACACAAAAGTACAGAAAAAGAATGCTACGAGTCAGCTTATCCGTGTCAAAGCAGCGATGGAACTAGAGCGTCAGAATGTTGAAGTGTCATTGTTTCAGCAACGCAATAAAGTACAGCAATTACAGATAGTTGAACAAGAACTGGAGAATCGCCAGCAAACCTATTTTATTGTGGTAACACTAATGGTATTGGTGCTCATTGCTATGCTGGCGATAAATCAATACCGAGCGAAGCAGCGGATTCTAAGTCTGTCGATAATCGATCCACTTTCCGGCACATTTAATCGACGGAACATTTTTAATCACCTAGACCGATCTATTGAAAACTGCTCTGTCAAACAAGGTGAACTCACCATTTTGTTATTTGATATCGATAATTTTAAAGAAATTAACGATATCTACGGTCATCCTTTTGGTGATGAGGTTATATGCCGTATTGTCCAGACTACTCAAGAAACTTTGAGACTTGGTGATTCAATTGGCCGCATTGGTGGCGAAGAATTTTTGTGTATTTTACCAAGAGCCGATGCGGAGCAAGGAAAAGCAATAGCTACGCGTCTGAAAGACAATATTCAACACGCTTTATTTACGACTGAGCAAGGAGAGCAGGTTACGATTACGATCAGCGTTGGCGTGAGCGAGCTCTCCAGCGAAGTTACCGATAGGGGAACGCTCTATGTCAATGCAGATAAGGCCCTGTTTGAAGCCAAAAACGAAGGAAAAAATCGCGTAGTGATCTTTCAGTCGAAAGACGAAGTAATGTGATACCAAATTAAAAAAAATGTCATTTTTAAGCGATACGCTACACACATTATGTTGAACACTTACATCAATATCTTCGGCTTACACCCAAGACCTCAAGCTTGGAAGCACTGTTGATGAAAACTACTAGTAGCTTGGCTCGGCAAGCGATAGCAATATTTCAAGAACAATTAACTTCTATGGGTTATACACCTCAGGTTCATTTTGAGCTGGAAGGTTGTTGTGTGTTTCCTCATGGGCAACAGCTTACCCAAAACCATCTTAAGGCGGTCAATAAACACTTAGATCAATTAAACGTTGAAGCTGAGTTAGTTGAAGAATATTGGCATAACCAATGGGAGCTGGTGTCAAAGTTTGAAGGTCAATCTCCGCTGAAAGAAGCAGAAAACTTAGCGCTTGCACTCAAACTTTTGCCTAAGTTTTTTCATCAGGTTGGCGCAACTGAGACATTGATTGCACCTGTCGTTTGGTCTGGAGATACAGCGCAGCTAGCCGTCGGCAGTAAAAATATCTTTAACGATGGCCAACGTGCTGTGCATATTCCAAACGCCATTCAGATTAACATCAGTGTCTTAGACACTAATGGCAATAACCTAGTTGCGAGCAAATTTGGCGAAATTTTGCAGGCCTGTTTGATGCGCACGAGCTTATCTTGTTGCTTGCTCTACATGCCAGAACATGATGCATTTGAACGCTTGTTGTTAAAAAGCAAATACGGTCTAGCAGACGAATTGTGCTCACCTATCGATATTTCTGGTGGCCATCAAGGCAGCATTGCACTTTATAAACAGCACGGTAAGCATAACCAATCTATGGGGGTTAAAACTCTCGTTGTTGATCAATATCAACAGGCGTTAGTTAGCGAGCAGCAATGGCAAAATACCGCTAGAGTTGAGCACCGTCTTGGTGCATCAAGCCATCATTACAATCCTTTTGTCAATGTAGCTTTTGCGTTAGCCAATTTGATTGATGCGATAGAAATTTATCAAGCTGGCGATGACAGATTAGAAGACTTAACGCAATCAGTTGCGCGTAACAGCTTACAACCTTTACCAACCAAAATGTACCACGAAAAAAGTGGTTTTGATGCCTATACTCTGTTTAAACAAGATTCATGGTTTGCTACTCGCATTAATAAAAGTAACGAGCTGATTAACAAAAATAATTGTCATGACGTTGACCTAGGTAAACATTTACAACGTAATATTTTGACGACCTTTCAACCTCGCAGTGAATTAGCACTGCTGCCTTCTGGATAATCAATAATGATGAACATTACCAAGCAACAATTAAAAACTCCGCTGCTAACTGGCGACGATGTTGAACAAAAGAGGCAAGAGCTTAAGGCATATTTTCTCAATAGTTGGCAAACCTACGAGTCACTTTTTGCACTGATAAATAACGACGATGCATTCTACAAGCGTCCTGAGCCTCTTCGTCATCCACTTATTTTCTATTATGGTCATACAGCGACGTTTTATATCAACAAACTGATCCTTGGAAAGTACATCGACAAGCGTATCAACGAAAAACTCGAAGCTATCTGCGCTGTCGGCGTTGATGAGATGAGCTGGGACGACCTTGATAGTAGCCATTACGATTGGCCAGCGGTAGACGAAGTGCGGGAGTACCGCAATCAAGTGAGTGAACTAATTTGTGAACTGATTGACTCCATGAGCTTGACCTTACCTATCACTCAAGACTCTCTGGCATGGATCATATTGATGGGCTCTGAGCATGAGCGTATCCACTTAGAAACATCTTCTGTCATTATGCGTCTGTTATCGCTGGATGATTTGAACGAAAGTGAAGACTGGCAAAGTTGCCTATTCAAAGATAAAGCTCCTGCGAACGAATTATTAAAGGTGAACGGTAAAACGTTAAATCTTGGAAAAGCTGATGATGATCAGACCTATGGGTGGGACAACGAATATGGCGTTGCTGCTGTCGAAATTCCAAGCTTCAATGCCAGTCAGTACCTAGTTTCAAACCAAGAGTTTATGGCGTTTGTTAAGGCGGGGGGGTATCAATCTCCTGAGTTTTGGACCGAAGAAGGTCAAAACTGGTTAAGCTTTAAGAAAGCAGACATGCCACGTTTTTGGTTCAAGCGAGATGGTCAGTACTGGCAGCGCAATTTGCTTGATGAAATGCCATTACCACTAAACTGGCCTGTTGAAGTTAATTACTTGGAAGCAAAGGCTTTTTGCAATTGGTTAGCCGAAACGACAGGCCGAGATATTCGTTTACCGACCGAACCAGAATGGTATTTACTGAGAGAAAATGTAGATACAGATTTAGTGAGTTGGTCTGAGGCGCCCGGCAATACTAACCTTGAGTATTTTGCTTCTAGCTGTCCAGTCGATCGTTTCAATAACCAAGGTTTTTACGATGTGATTGGCAATGTCTGGCAGTGGACTGAGTCGCCAATTGATGCCTTTAGCGGTTTTGAAGTTCACCCGTTATACGACGATTTCTCAACGCCAACCTTTGACGGCAAGCATAATTTAATCAAGGGGGGATCATGGATTTCAACAGGAAATGAAGCGATCAAAAGTTCTCGTTATGCATTCCGTCGTCACTTTTTCCAACATGCAGGCTTCCGTTATGTGGAAGGTGATGGTGAAACTTTACCGTTAATTCCTGTTAATCGTTTTGAGACCAATGTCGATGTATGTCGTCAGCTTGATAGTCACTACGGTGGTCACAGCGCAGTAGGGCGTGGCTTGAAGATTGATAACTATCAACAATCATTGGCTAATTTATGTCGCGACTGGGTTTCTAAGTACCAAACGAAAACTGATAAGTTAATGGACTTAGGATGTAGTGTTGGCCGCACCAGCTTTGAATTGGCATCTACCTTTGGACATGTTGACGGAGTGGATTTTTCTGCCCGCTATATTCAGCACGGCGTGCAGTTGCAGACCGGCGACGCGGTTAGATTTGAGTCGGTTAATGAGGGAGACATCGTCGATTTTAATGAAGTGTCGTTAAAAGACATGTGCCTGCAAACAAGTGATAACATTTTGTTTAGCCAAGGCGATGCAAGTAACTTAAAGGCGATATTTAATGGATATGACGTTATTATCGCGCAACAGGTACTAGAGCAATGCTATCACCCTAAAGCGTTTCTGAATGAAGTGGTTAACCGTTTGAATGAAGACGGCTTGTTAATTATCGCCACAGATTACGACTTTACTAAACATGATACGGATAAGAATGCTTGGTTAGGAGGTATCAAAGTTAATGGTGAAAACGTATTTGGTAAAGAAGGTTTAGAGGCACTATTAAGTGGTGAATTTACCTTACTCGCAGACACCGAATTACCGCAACTAACAAGGCTTAACAAACGTAATTATCAGGTAAGCAATAAGCATATAACGCTATGGCAAAGAAAGACTGCAAAGCAATAGTGCAAGGTAAGCGGGTTAGTTAAGTAGCCCGCAAAATACACGTGTTAAAGCTAAATTAGAACCAGAGCTTCAAAAAATGAGCCCCAGAAAATGAGCTTGAGTAAATGAGGCTCGTATAATAAAGCTTACGCAATGAAAATAGTTACGCCACCACATATCGCCTACACGCAACAATTTACAGGCAAGATAAATTGCAACTTAAGTAACTCCTGTGCGCAATCACTTGCTGTTGAACAACTCTTAACCCTTCCAAATGCTGAGCAGCGTTGGACTGACTTCTTGCAGCGTCCCCTTAGCTATACATCAGTAAAAGGCGATGGGCAACTGCGATCACAAATTGCTGAGTTCGTCCAACATCAGAACAAATTCTCGACGCAAAGTACTTTGCTTAATGCAGATGATGTCATCACGTTTACTGGCGCTCAAGAAGCGCTGCGAGCAATCTACAAAGCGGTGCTTGAGCCTAATGATGAAGTGATTGTTTTTACACCTAACTATCCAAGCCTTACTGCTATGGTTGGCGAGTTTGGTGCCCAACTTGTGCCGATAGCGCTTCGGCACGAGGACGGATGGAGACTAGATATTGAAAGGTTGGCAGAAAAGGTTTCTGAGAAGACAAAGCTCATTGTGGTTAATGTGCCTCACAACCCAACAGGTGCAATTTTATCGACGAAAGAGCGTCAACAAGTACTCGAAATAGCGAAATCAGCTGATTGCTATTTACTGGCTGACGACGTTTCACAACCGATCAGCTTTTCAATTACAGATACTGATAGTCAGGACTGTTTTTATGGTGATCGCAGTCTTGCACATGATTATCTCAATTATGACGTTGAATATGAGAAAACCGTCAGTGTTGGCGTGATGTCAAAAGCATTTGGTTTGGGGGGAGTGCGCTTAGGTTGGGTGGTTTCACGCCATCGAGAGTTACTAGATGCATTACTGGCTATTAAAGCTGGCGCCAGTATTTGCACTTCGGCGACAGATGAATGCTTTGCGCAAATTGCTTTTGATAATGCAGATAATATTATCATCAATAATCGTAAGCTTGTTGAAACAAACGTTTTACAGGGCAAACAAATCATAGATAGGTCTACGGTGCTTGATTGGCAACAGCCAAGGGCAGGTTTACTTGCGCTCGTTTCCGTTAATACGGATGTTTCTATTGAGGAATGGGCACCAGATTTTACCAACAAAACTGGCGTACTCATTTTACCTGCTTTCTTATTTGGCCTTGAGGGTAACTATTTTCGTTTGGGGCTAGGCCAGTCTGATATGCGCGAAGGGTTACTTCAATTGGTGGAATATGTTCAAACTTTATAAATGAAAGAAGCATCACACCATCTTTAGTTCCTGTTTTTTCTGCAGCTAATCGCAAAAATCCTTCCAAAAGTCGGCTATAGGTAGGCGCTTACTATTTATTTGGTTAGAATTCGTCATCTTTTTATTTCCCAGATTGTTATTGGTTTGATGCGGTTTTTAAGTTCAGCGCTGTTATTTACTCCTTTTCTGATTGTTTCGGCGGTACATGCTGATGATGTGGAAACAATTGAAGTTCGAGCCGAACGTAACCGTCTTTTAGCGAGTGAGTTAGCCGATAACAACACTAAAGCATTGGCAGTTTTCGATACCGCGACCGTAAAAAGTACTTGGGCGGAATGGCTTGCTGTTGATCCTAGTGCTCACTTGAACGGGCAGGGCGGGTTGCTGCAGAGCTACAGTGTCCGCGGGTTCAGTCGTGCGCGTATTCGTACTGAAGTCGATGGTGTGCCTATCATTACTGATCGACGCGCTGGCAATTCAGCCTCTTTTATCAGCCCTGTGTTAATCGAACATATAGACTTGCAAAAAGGGCCAAGCTCAACATTTTACGGCTCTGATGCAATGGGTGGAGTGATAAATCTTGTATCCACACAGTTTGAAACCAACCAAATAAGCGCAAGTTGGCAGTCTAACGACCAATACAAAGAACTTGGTTTATTGTTAGGTAACGAAACGATACAAACTGGCTTTAGCTATCGTCATGCTAATGACGCAGAGGCTGCGAACAACACTGCATTAAACACTGACTTTGAGCAATTTGGCGGCTTAGTGAAGTGGTCATCAATCATGAATGGCGTCAACGTCAATGCGAGTTGGTTGCCAAGCTTAGCGAAGAATATCGGTAAAAGTTCAAGTCAGTATCCTGCTGAGCGAATTGTTGATTATCCAGAAGAATTACATAGTGTCAGTCAGGTGGCACTACAAAAAGATAATGATTGGTATTTGAAGCTATTTCACCATTATCAAAACTGGGATACCGATACGTTAAGAGTAGGTAGTAGACAAAACACTACTAACTATCAGTCACATACATTAGGCGGCTTAGCATTGATGTCCACACAATGGCTTGCTGGTGAAGGACGTATTGGTGTCGATTGGTTATCTCGAAAAGGCGTTGATATCCGAGACACTGAAAAGTCGCTTACGGGGGAGGTCAATTATCACAAGAAAGTTGTCGATGCAGCTCAAGATAATTATGCATTGTTCAGCGACCTACATTGGCAAATAGATACTATGAAAGTATCTATTGGTGCGCGTTTTGACGTGATTGAACAGCGACAACATATCATTGAAGCTGTCACGGAAAGTAAGGTTGATGACCATCAGTTAAACGGTAGTTTTGCAATTGAACACAATCTTTCTGCGGATCACCAACTGCGTTTCGAATGGGGAACAGGTTTTCGTTTTCCTACGCTATCAGAGCTTTACTTTGAAGGAGAAACGCCGAGAGGAACCACTATCGGAAACGCCAATTTGGTGCCTGAGCAAAGTCAGGGAAGTCAATTGCGTTGGTTAGCTCAGTTGGCGCCAAATTGGCAAATGAACGCAGAAGCTTACTACTATAATCTTGATAACTATATCGAACGATACGACATCAATGACGACGTCCGCAGTTACAGAAACCTTGATAGTGCAAGAATCTATGGTGCTGAGCTAAGCGTTGCATGGCAAGGTACATCCGTTAAGTTTAAGCCTTGGTCAACGGTGCTTAGCGGCCAATACCAAAAGGGTGAAACTGATGAGGGTCAGATACTCGCTGATCTACTGCCCGCAAAAGTTACTTGGCATACTGACTGGCGTGGCGACTCTTTTACATGGACAAATCAACTCACGTGGCAATTAAGTCAGACAAGTATCGGTAGTGGTGAAGTACGACGTGACAACAACTTCGTTTGGAATATGAGCTTAGAAAAGCCGCTGTCATCTGATGTTACACTATCTGTTTACGGCAAAAACTTAACTGACAGTGATCACTTTACGACTGCGGACGAAGATGCGCCTTATACTGTAGGTCGAAGTTTTGGAGCGAAGTTGACGATGAGCTTTGACTAGCGCTAATTAGGGCGTGTTGATCTTTCGAGGTTGTTTTTGCAGCAATTTATGATGTTTTTATATAAGGCAGAGCTTATGTCGTGTGGTTATTCCATATAAATAAGCGATAAAGACTTTGTGCTCCTGCAAAGCCACCTTACCCTACATCCTTGTAGGGCAACGCAGTAGAAAGGCATCATAAATGCTGTCCTAAGTATGTAGTAAAAGGGATTCGTCTAAACGCATTTTTCTCATTGATGCCTGCATGGATGCAGGTACTAAGATTATGCAGGAGCATAATAATCGGTACTTGCTCTGTGCTTAGAATCACTATGCGTATCACAAGTGCCGCGATAAAATTGCATTTAATTCGAACAAAATTTAACCCTGAAAGATCTACACGCCCTAGTTTGGTTGTTGATGGCACTGCTTTATCTCGTCAATTAACGCCTGGGCTAGCGCCGAGGTTAGCTGATTCTTGGAAGTTATTAACATCAGCGGAATTTGATAAGAATACTTCTCAGTACGAATCACTTTGAATTGCCCTTTATCTACCCAATAGCTGGCGTAATGCCCAGGCAAATAACCGATAAACCCGCCAGAAAGAATCAATTGAGCAATGCCTTCATCATGATAAGCGGTTGCACTATTAGTGTAATTTAGTCCGTCATTACGCACTTCTTTATCACGCATATAGTTACTGGTAATCACTTCAGCTTGCTTAAGCAATTTGGCTTGCTCAACTGGTTTACAATCGAAAAGCGGGTGCCCTTTACCACAATACAAATAGTTAATTTCATTGTGCAGTGGATGATATTCAAGACCACGAATGGGATGGCGGCTAACCCCTAGGCCTACTAACGAACGACCATTTATCACCGAGGTTTCCACTTCCCGCGTTTCACAAACGTTAATATCAAACTGGATGTTATTACCTTTCGCTTTTAAGTTCGCAATCACCTCTGCAATGCGGCATCTGGGATCGCTGACAAGCGTATCAATAGTGGCAATTGTGACACGGCCAGATAATTCATCTTTAGAACTAGCAACTGTAGAAGCAAACGCCTCACATTGTTGCAGTAATTCTAACGATGCTTGATAAGTAATTCTGCCGGGTTCTGTAATTTCAAAACCACTTCTGCCGCGTTTACATAGCTTTAATCCAAGGCGCACTTCAAGATCAGATAAGTGTGCACTTATGGTAGAACGTCCTATATTTAAACGGGATTCAGCTGCTGATAAACCACCGCATTCAACGATTGCGACAAATATTCTGAGCAGTTTTAAATCAACGTCATGAACTTGCATATTTCAAAACCTTTTACTGATAAATTTTAACCAGAACTTCGTGTGATTCTTAGCTTTATTATTAGTTCGGAAAATCCGGAATGAATTACGATTATTGTGTATCTATAAAACTTTTTCAGCAAGGTAAAATGCAGACAAATTTGTGCTTTCAAATATACAAAAGTACGAAACAAAAGCACGTAGAATTCATAGATAGTTAGGAGCATAAAGATGACATTTAAGTACGGTATTGATCATCTAGACCTAGACACGGTTAACGGTATTGCCGATGCCAGTATTAAAGCCGAACTTAGCACTGAGGCAATCGAAAAAATTAATATAAGCCGCCAACGTGTTGAAAAAATGGCAGCCTCTGATGAAGCAGTTTACGGTATTAATACAGGTTTTGGCCCGTTATGTGATACCCAAATCACGCCAGAAGAAACCGCTCTATTACAAAAGAATTTGTTAATCACTCACGCGGTTGGCGTTGGTGAGCCAATTGCTAAACACAACTCTAAACTAATGCTGGTCACCAAAGTTCACGCATTAAGCCAAGGCTTCTCAGGTATTCGCTTAGAAACCGTAGAAAGAATGCTTAAGTTTATTGAACTCGATATTATCCCTGTTGTACCAGAGCAAGGTTCAGTAGGGGCTTCAGGCGATTTAGCGCCACTTTCACACCTTTTCCTACCATTGCTTGGTGAAGGTGAATTTTGGGTAGGCGATGATATTAAACCCGCTGCAGAAGTACTAAAAGCACATAACCTTGAGCCAATGGAGTTATTGGCAAAAGAAGGTTTAGCCTTAATTAATGGTACACAGTTCATTCTGTCACACGCAATTACAGGCTTAACCAAGATGCGTTACCTGCTTGATTTAGCCGATTTAACCGGTGCGATGAGCATTGAAGGTATGCAAGCCAGTGAATCGCCGTTCAGAGAAGAGCTACACGCAACACGTCCTTTCCCTGGTAACCTTGAAGTTGCTAAACGTATGCGTATCTTCTTTAAAGATTCAGAGAACATGGCATCACATACAGACTGTGATCGCGTTCAAGATCCTTACTCGCTTCGTTGTATTCCGCAGGTACATGGCGCATCACGTAACGCCTACAACCATTTATTAGAAATGACAGAGCTTGAAATGAACTCTGTTACTGACAATCCAATTGTTATCAGTGCAGAAGAAGCCATTTCAGGCGGTAGCTTCCATGGCCAACCATTGGCAATGGTATTGGATTACGCATCAATTGCAGCAGCAGAATTAGGTAATATTTCTGACCGTCGCTGTTACTTATTACTTGAGGGCTTACATGGCCTGCCGCGCCTACTAACCGTCGCGGGCGGCTTAAATTCAGGCATGATGATCCCACAATATGCAACGGCAGCACTTGTGACAGAAAACAAATCACTTTGTTTCCCACCATCTGCTGACAGTGTTCCAACGTCGATGGGTCAAGAAGATCACGTGTCTATGGGTAGCATTTCAAGCCGCAAATTGAATCAAATCTTAGGCAATGTTGAGAAGATTTTTGCGATTGAATTAATGTACGCCGCTCAAGCTATCGACTTTAGACGTCCTAATAAGTGCTCAGACATCATTGAAGAAAACTTCGCGATTATTCGTGAAAAAGTAGCGAAGTTAGAAGAAGACCGATTATTAAAGCCTGATATTGATGCCATTATCACTATGGTTAAGTCTCAAGCATTCAACGTATCGGCTCACTAGAAGGAATCAGATTATGACTTTTCAAGAAATCATCAAACAAGGTATTCCAAGTGAATTACCAGCACCTCAGCCATACCCAGCAGGTGTGAGCCGAGCGCCAAAGCGTAAAGACATTTTATCAGTAGAAGAAAAGCAACTAGCGGTGCGTAATGCTCTGCGTTACTTCCCTGTTGAATGGCACGCTGAATTAGCGGAAGAGTTTGCCCAAGAGCTTAAAGATTTTGGTCGTATTTACATGTACCGGTTTAAGCCAAATTATGAAATGAAAGCTCGCTCAATTTCAGACTACCCAGCAAAATGTCAGCAAGCAGCTGCCATTATGTTAATGGTCGACAACAACTTAGATCCTGCGGTTGCACAGCATCCACAAGAGCTAATTACTTATGGTGGTAACGGTGCTGTTTTCCAAAACTGGGCGCAGTACTTATTGGCAATGAAATACCTAAGTGAAATGGAAAGTGATCAAACGCTTCATATCTACTCAGGTCACCCGATGGGCTTATTCCCATCATCAGAAGATGCGCCGCGTGTTGTTGTCACTAACGGTATGATGATCCCTAACTACTCTAAGCCAGATGATTGGGAAAAGTTCAATGCGCTAGGCGTTACCCAGTACGGTCAAATGACCGCTGGTTCATTCATGTACATCGGTCCACAAGGCATTGTTCACGGCACAACTATTACGGTAATGAATGCATTCCGTAAAGTATTCGCTGCACAAGGGAAGAAAGGCGAATCACCGAAAGGCAAAGTGTTCCTTACGGCCGGTCTTGGTGGCATGAGTGGCGCACAACCTAAAGCTGGTAACATTGCCAATTGTATTACTGTGTGTGCAGAAGTAAACGCTCATGCAGCAACTAAACGTCACCAACAAGGTTGGGTTGATGAGCTTATCGACAACATGGACGACTTAGTTGCTCGTGTTCGCACAGCACAAGCCAACGAAGAAGTTGTTTCAATTGCCTTTATTGGTAACGTGGTTGATATTTGGGAAACGTTTTATGAAGAAAAAATCTTCGTTCATTTAGGCTCTGACCAAACGTCACTGCACAACCCATGGTCAGGCGGTTACTACCCTGTAGAAATTTCTTATGAAGAATCGAACCGTTTAATTCGTGAAGAACCAGAAGTATTCAAAGAAAAAGTACAAGCAACCTTGAAGCGTCATGCCGATGCAGTAAACAAGCACACAGCACGTGGTACCTACTTCTTTGATTACGGTAACGCTTTCTTACTTGAATCATCACGCGCTGGTGGTGACGTAGTGGCTGAAAACGGTATTGATTTTAAATACCCGTCATACGTGCAAGATATCTTAGGCCCAATGTGTTTCGACTACGGTTTTGGTCCATTCCGCTGGGTATGTACTTCAGGTAACCCAGACGATTTAGATAAAACTGACGCAATTGCTGCAAAAGTGCTAAACCGAATCATGGAAGAATCACCAGAAGAAATTCAGCAGCAGATGCAAGATAACATCACTTGGATTAACGATGCTAAGCAGAACAAGCTAGTCGTCGGCTCTCAAGCACGTATCTTATACGCTGATGCGCAGGGCCGTGCAGAAATTGCTAAAGCTTTTAATGATGCTATCAATGCGGGTAAAATTGGCCCAGTGGTACTTGGCCGTGATCACCACGACGTATCAGGCACTGACTCACCATTCCGTGAAACCTCTAACATTTACGATGGTAGCCGTTTTACCGCTGATATGGCGATTCACAACGTGATTGGCGATAGCTTCCGCGGCGCAACTTGGGTGTCAATCCATAACGGTGGCGGTGTTGGCTGGGGTGAAGTAATGAACGGTGGTTTCGGTATGTTACTTGACGGCAGCGAAGCGTCAGAGCGTCGTTTAAAATCAATGTTGCTGTTTGATGTTAACAACGGCATTGCTCGCCGCAGCTGGGCACGTAACGAAGAAGCTAACTTTGCGATTAAACGTGAAATGGCACGTACGCCTAAACTGAAAGTAACGTTAGCAAACTTAGTTGAAGACGATATTTTAGATAACCTAAATTTTTAGAGTATTAGTTAAAAGCAATAATTAAAAAAGCCTCGCTATTTAAAATATCGAGGCTTTTTATTTACTGAGCTTATTTCCACTAGCTCATAATTACGTGGGCTTATATTTGCATCACCCTTCTTCGATAAACTGCTATCAACATAAGCAGGAGTATCGACCAGGTAATTGAACCACCACCGTTGGAACCGGTTTCTACTTCTGGCTCTTCTGTCTCGACCTTGTTAGTGATGGAAAGTGTAATTGTGGCACTTGAAGAAAACTCCCCATCATTTACTGTTACTCGTATGTCAACAGAAGTGTCGGCAGTCACTTCAGGTAATGTCATCAAAACTTGTGATTCATTCACCTTATCAAATTCAACTGCATCACCGCTTAATTGATCCCACTGATAACTTACCTCATCATTGTCTGCCCATTCTGTTGGATCGTTGGGGAATACATCGCTGTTGTCGCCAACATCGTCACTATCTGAATCAAGATGCTCGGTTGGGCCGTTATCAAGCGCATCTTCAAACGCCCAATAGCCGTCACCGTCAGCATCTCGGTAAACATTACCGTTGTTCTTCAGTGCAGGGTATTGTGTGTCAGTACCAAAATCCCAATCGTCGGTTGATCATGAGGCGAAAATGCCAGTATTGCTCGTAGGCGTTTGTAATTCGAATGTTGTGTAACCTGTACCTTGGTTATTTTCACTGGTAGATTGGTCGGTTGTTTCAGTGTCCCAATACACACTACTTTCAGTGTAAGGTAGCGGGTCAACATCTGATGTAAGCCCTCCCGCATCAGGGTCTACTGCAGTTGTTGCTGAAATAGCGCCTACTGCAGAGCTGTTTGAGATTGACAAGCCATATTCACTGTAGGCAATAATTCCCGCTGCGTGATCAGCTGCTGTAATCGTGCCCGAAGAGAAGCTATTGCTTATGCTAATGCCAGCGCTGTAAGCAACGAGTCCACCAGCGTAACTATCTGCATTTTGCACATTACCTTGCACGAAAGAATTTTCAATGATGTCACTTTCAGAGGCACCGAAAATACCGCCTATATAAGAGTCGATACCTGTTGTTGAGCCAGTAACGTAGTTATAGGTAACTTGGACATTATTGGCATCGCCGACAATGCCCAAATGTACCCATCTCCAATGACAGAACCGGTAAAGTTACTACTCGTGATTAAGCTTAAATTAGTTGCATCTACTTCACCAATTAAGCCACCAATGGAATCGCCTGATGCTGAAACAGAAGTAGACACTGTCGAATTAGCGATACTGACATCACCTGTTAAGCCTTGAATAGCCCCAACATAATTAGTGCCTGAGACTGAACCACCGACAGTTAAGTTTACATTAGTGACCTGATCATTAGACGCTTTGTCGCCAGTAACAATAGCCACCTTACTTTTACCTGTTACTGAGAGTAAATCACCAGATAAGACAACATCGCGAGTTTCTGCAGCATCTAACGCGGCAAACAGGCCAACATTGTCAGTAGAAGGCCTATTGATAACCAAATTTAAAATACTGAAGCCATTACCGTTAAAAGTCCCTGAAAACGCTGAAGCGTCTGAACCTATAGGTTCCCAACCTTCGCCAGAATTGTAGTATGTATCTGATCCATCAAATGCGTTGTCGCCATTGGTATCGAAATCAAGGTCATTAACGAGTTCATAACCGCTACAAACAAGTACTGTTGAGCCATTACCACAACCTGTGCTGTCGTCACCGCTACCGTTATTATAGGCAGTGCCCGCTAAGTTATTACGTATATTGTAAAGCTCAGCAAGCGTGCTAATTTCAATAAGTCCATCACCATCAATATCGACGTCAACAGTGTCATCAACGGAGTCGTTGTCAACATCTGCAGCGTAAACTGTGGTGGAAGCAAAAATGAGTAAACTGAGTGCAATGTGCGGTAATACAACATGATTAATACCCTAAAAAACAGAATTACTCATAAAAGGTAACAATGAAATGTGCAGCAATTGTGGAAAGGGAAAAATATTGAAGAGACGGATCTTTTATACTTCGAAATTGATGGCACAGGAGGCGATTGATTGAGGAAGTGTGATAAAAGAGCTTCGGGGTAGGTGACTAAATGTTTTGACTAGAGTGTGAGCGACATATTGTCGTATGCTTCGAATTTAGCTGCGAATACCTCAGGACTTTATTTACTAAACCAAGTTTCAACATCTGAAATCGGCGTTGCTAGTTTAATACCTTTTTCAGCGAGAAAGTCTATGCCTTCAGAAAGGCTGAGGAAAATGCGCTGTTCGTAATCTAATGGCGCATTAACTTTCTCTCCTCGTTGTTGTTGCTGAACCTTTGTTGCCCTCGTGCGTTTAAATACCTCTTCATGTGCAAAGAGGCTGACAATACTTGCTTCACATCGGCAGCCATTAGTAATACTCCATTCGTTTAATTTTTGCAAAACGTCCATCGCTTCCGGAATTGGGATTTCTGAATTTTGTACAGAGATTAGAATGGCCCAAGGTTCATTGGTTATCGTGGACGCAATTTGTTTGAATTCATTACTAAATAAAACGGCCGCTTCTTTATTCCATGCGCCATTAACTTTTATGAGTAAGGTATTGCTGTTGTCTTTTTGAATTTTCCAACTACCGTGCGCTTTCATGGTCTTAGCTTTTATATGCCTATGCAGCCGTGTAGTTGTGTCGAAAAATGGTTTGAGGTGATTTAAACGTATTACTTCAGGACTTGTATTTTTCATGTTAACCAAAGGTTTAAGTGTATATAGATGTCACCTGTTTTTTGAAATGACGAAGTAAGGGGCGACTTATTAAGGCTCAAGAAAAGCCCTAATAAGCTACGTAGAATTAGTATGACAATCTATATAAACACTCATAAGCAGGTATTTGACCGCCACTGCTTTACTTCTGCAGAGTAGGTATCTATCCAATGTTGTGCGGCAGCATCTTCGGTGAGTTTATTGACGACTACTAAAGCAGACGCATCGACAATCATGTCTTTTGTAAAATTAACTTGTTCGATAAACTGAAAAACGCAGTAACTAGTTTGTTTGAGCGTGTGTGAGGCTGCTTTTTTTAACCAACCATGCTTTCGATTTCCACAGTCCTTAACGTACTTTTTATTGAGACCCCAGTCCGGATCCGTATCACATTGCTCATGATATTCTGGAAACTTGATAAAGCTACCTTTGGCGTATTTATCTGTCCAGTTCGGGCTCCAATTTAACAAT
Organism: Thalassotalea sp.; assembly: GCA_022448425.1. GTDB lineage: Bacteria > Pseudomonadota > Gammaproteobacteria > Enterobacterales > Alteromonadaceae > Thalassotalea_F. Next base: position 22,882 of record JAKVCY010000019.1, read on the forward strand.
ACGATAGGCAGCTCTTGGTCTAAGGCACTGCTTAATTGTTTCCACAGCTCAACGCTATTTGGGAAGCGATTTATCTCAAAGTCTATGTTTAACGCGCGAATAATGTCGGCGTCACCGTAATTCCATGGGCCTCCATGATAAACCCCTTTGGTATCCGCAAGGCTTTCCTTGAACATGGTTATACATTCGTTAAGAGCCTGCCAGTCAGGCAACAAAGGACAATATTTCTCAACATATTTGGGGTACCACCAGTCTTCGATGACAGTTGCTTCATGTGTACCCATTTCAACAATGTCATTTTGAGCTACTAGGGCATTAAAAGGTTCTTTCATTGAGGGTTCCCAAACCTCGATTTGGAAGTGAATAGCACCACGCTTCAATGCCCCCCATTGGTCTTCGACATTGATTTCAACATATTCAACGGGAGTGCCAGCGTCACTAATCACTTTTCCTAAGGCTTTAGATAACACACGTTGACTTGACCATTCATTTAGCGGGATGGAAACCTGATTTTGAGCAAAGGAAATACAGTGGAAAAAAGCCAAGAGTGTGAATAGTAAACTCGATACTACTCTCATCAATAACCTACCTTGCCTATAAGTTAAGTGTTTGTTGGCTCAATTATACAACACATTCGATAAAGAATTAGGGAGAAGTTTAAGAGCCACTACTAAAGTATTAGTCCCCAAACTCATTGCTGACTCGTTAGAATTTCTCTAAGAATATATTGTAAAGAAATTCGTTTGATTTATCAATGTACTTAGCTGTCATCATCGCTTGCTGCTCGGCTGTTTTCCGTTGATACAAACCGTCAGTCTTATTTAGCGCTTGATCGGGAAAATACATTTGCGTCAGCACAGGTTCATATCCATGTTTGCCGATTTTCATGTGAATGTGGGGCGTACGTTGGTCTTCTGGTTTTGCGTCATATGGATAAGCGCCAGGCATGATAGTCTTAAATCGGAATTGTCCGTTATTGCCACTTTGAATAATTGCCCAAGATTGAAAGTGTTCATCTATTGGAGCATCACTATTATCATGAGGGTGATGATACTTCCCAAAACTGTTTGCCTGCCATAAATCTATAGTGGCACCTTCAATTGGATTTAATTCAGTATCGAGTACTTGTCCATGTATCTCGATTATCGTGCCCTCTGCTACGCCAGGTTTTCCTTGTACTTTGGTTAAGTCAGCGTCTTTATCAGGCTGTGGTGTTATTGGATAAAATGGACCTTCTGCGTCTCGTGGCGTACTTATTTGTGCACTCACATTGCCTGCTACAACTGTACCGGCAGCTGCCAATAAACTCTTTTTTATAAACGTACGACGATTATTGGATTTCATTATCATTCACCTTCCTAACTGATTGTTTTCTGACAAAGCGTAATAACCGCGACTATCGATTTCTTATCAAAAATCTATTTTTTATTATGATAGAAAAATTTCAGCTTTTCTGTTTAGGTGCGGGGAGCCGTAAGCTAGGTAAAGAATGAGGGCACTAGGTAGCGCCCCTCGAACATTGCTGTAAGATATTTTTAAGGCTGCTGACGAGTAGCTGCAATAACTAGTTCGCGGATACAGACTTGCTGAGGTTGCTCTTGAATAAATAATGCCGTTCGAGCGATATCATCAGCAATTAATGCTCCACCCATAGTCTGTTTCCAATCCTCATAACCATTTTTTATTTCTTCAGAAGTGGTATGGCTTAGCAATTCTGTCTCGACAGCACCAGGACAGATACTTGTAACCCGTAGACCATAGTCAGCGACTTCTTCCCTAACATTTTCGGTTATAGCGGATACTGCGAACTTGGTTCCGCAATATGCTGCATGATTGCCAAATGTCTTTCTACCAGCAACGGAACTCACGTTAATAATGGTGCCACTTTTACGTTCTTTCATTGGTGCAAGGACCGCTTGCATGCCGCCAAGTAAAGCAAGTACGTTCACATCGAACATCTTCTGCCATTCGTTACTATCTTGTGTGTCTACTTGGCCAAGTAACATAACACCAGCATTGTTTATTAAGCATTCCACTGGGCCATATTGTGCTTCAGCTTTTGCGATTGCAGTAGCAAATGACTCTCTATCTGTTACATCAACTTGCTCGCATAAACAATTGGCTAGGTTAAGTGCTTTTAGTTTCTCGATACGTCTAGCGACTAGTAATAAAGGATAGCCTGCTTCGCTAAAACGTTTTGCAATCGCTTCGCCAATTCCTGAACTTGCACCTGTAACAACCACTAATTTTTTCATCTTATCACCCTCTATATGAATAACGTTGAGTTTGCAGCTGGCGTTGCGCTCTGAGCTGCATTCATTAACTCAGAAACAACATCGCTTTCTTGGGTCTGAATGACCTTAGTTAATCTGCTGCTCAACCAGTGATAGAAATTTTATTTGAAATTCTTTTGGTGATATATGTGTGCAAATTCACAATACTGTTTACAATTAATGACTAATCATTGGTATATACATGAATTTCATATGGTGCATCGCATGAAGAAAGACGTTAATTATTCTGATATCAAAAGCTTTTTAATCTTGGTTGAAGAGGGGAGCTTTACTAAAGCGTCTGAAAGGTTGCTTTGCTCACGTTCACAGGTCTCGAAACAACTGTCGCAATTGGAAGCCAAACTCGGTGTGAGTTTGTTAGTGAGGACGACGAGAACACAACACCTAACGCCAGCAGGTGAGTTTTTTTATGATAAATGTAAAGACTCATTTATCAGCATTGAGCATGCTATTGACCGAACGATAGATAGTGCAACGCAGCTTTATGGAGAAATAAAGATTAACTGTGTTGGCGGTTATATTGGCGAGAGCGTTGTTGGGCCGTTAATCGCTGACTTTATGCAGGAAAATCCAGAAATTAGTGTCGAGCTCGATTTTAGTAGCCGCAGAGTGGACTTAGTTGCCGGCGAGTTCGACTTCGTATTTAGGATGGGAGAGCTTTCTGACTCCGCACTAATCGCCAGAAAACTAACCGAACTCAACATCGGCACCTACGCAAGTCCTGAGTATATCCGTCGATGTGGTGCCCCAAATGAACCTAAAGACCTAGCAAACCATAAATGTATTGCTGGCAGTATGCGTACTTGGGCATTCCAAAATAGTGAATCTTCAATGAAGCAAGAAGTCACTGTGAAGGGTGATCTTACTTGTAAAAATGGAAGAGTCATGCTGTATTCAGCGCTAAGAGGCAATGGCATTATTCGCGTGCCAGAAATTTATTGCAAGAATGAAGTTGCTGAGGGTGGCTTGGTCGAAGTGTTCAAACAATGGCAACCAAAATCGACGCCACTCTACTTAGTTTATCTACAAGACAAACACCAGCCTCTGAGAATCAGCACATTTAAAGATTATGTTATGCGTCACTTTGAACATTACCTAACGTAGCAGCAAAACAATCAATTTAGCGAGACAGTCTATACTGTCTCGCTTTTATCATTATGAAGCTTGCATCAATTTTAGCACCTAAACATTATCGGTTTAAGTGCTGAAATAACTCGTGGCTACTTCACTGCAAATACTTGTGCTGATTTCTTAGGTATCACTAAATCGCCATTTGCTTTCTGTGATTTAGTGAGCGAGTTGGCATCAAGTGCGATAGGCATTAAGCTATTGGCATTACTTAACATTTCATCGAAGCGCTCTAGTGATATGGCAGTATCTTGGGTATTTTTGTTGATAACTATCATGTATTGCTCGTTGTCATCGTATCTGAAATACACATAAACACCATTCTCAGGTCCATAGTGACGAAGCTTGCCTTGGTGGACTGCTGGTGTGTTTTTACGCCAGTTCAGTAACGTGCGCATAAAGCGCTTTGCAGCTTTTTGCGCTTCGCTCAGCCCTTTATTGCTAAAACCATTGACCTTGTCACCTTGCCAACCACCTGGAAAATCAGTCCGAATGATACCGTGGTCGTCAGTACCAGGATTGCTCATCAAAATTTCTGTGCCTTAGAAAAATTGGGGAATACCGCGTGTAGTGGCTAGGTATACCATAGCAATATTGAATAAGGCTTGGTCTTCGTTGAGCTGAGTATAGATTCGGCTCATGTCGTGATTATCAGGGAAGATAACTAAGTTTTCTGGGGCTGGGAAGAGAAAATCATTCGCCAACATTCGATAGAGTTCGTTAAGCCCAGTATTCCAATTTTCCTGATTTGTCAGGCCTTTAATAAGCGCATCTTGTAGTGGAAAGTCGATTATGCTGGGCAAGTAAGACTTGTAGCCATCATGTGTTTGCTTTCCTTTTTGCCAATAAGAGACTATCGCAGGATTAGTGGTCCACTCTTCACCTACAATACTGATATTTCGGTATTCGTTAGTAACGCGGCGCGTCCACTCAGTCAAAAAAGCCTTATCTGGGTATGAATAGGTATCTACGCGAATACCTGACAGGTTGGCGTACTCTAATCACCAAATGGTATTTTGAATTAAGTAGTTCGCCATTAACGGATTACGTTGATTCAAATCTGGCATTGTTGGCACAAACCAGCCATCTGAAAACACCGATTTATCGCTTGCCGCGGCGTATGGGTCATGCAGGGCTTCACGTTTGTGATTAGTCCCTTGATAGCTTTGACCTTGATAGTTATAACAGTCTTTTGTTGGCAAGTCGTTGTGCCACCAGTGACTTGAACCAGCGTGATTTAAAACAACGTCGATGATAATACCAATACCGTGTTCCTGTGCTTTTGCCGAAAGCTCCCGGTACAAAGCATTGCTACCAAAGCGAGCGTCAATATTGTAAAAGTCAGTCGCCGAATAGCCATGATATGAATAGGTTTCTTGATTGTTCTCAACAACAGGGTTTAGCCATATCTGGGTAAACCCCATGTCAGTAATATAATCTAAATGATTGATAATGCCTTGAATATTGACACCATGTCGCCCTCCAGCTTTGTCGCGATTTGGACCTTCAATTAAGCCTGCAACACTAACAGTTGTAATGATGGCTCTTCCATCCCGACCCACCAAGATAATGGCTCTAAATGTTGGATTTGATATTGTGCTGTTGCGGCTGTTGATGAAGCTGCTTTATCAGTTGGCACATTGCTTTGTTTGCTAGACAAAGG
>JAKVCY010000190.1 GCA_022448425.1 Thalassotalea sp.
TCAGTATCTCAATGAAGAAACTAATTAAATTAATACTAAATCAATAAATTCATCAAACAAGAAAGTATTAAAAAACGACCGTTTTATGAGAGTGAAAAGTATTTTCTCCGCTCGGTCTGATTTTATTGGTTCTATTTGTTAAGAAAGTGGCTATACGAAAGAATAAAGTTAAGTGAAGCTGAGGAAAGGAGAACGATGTCGCGCCCTAACTACTACTTGAAAAAGCAGCAAAAAGGGCACTTCATATTACATTACACTGTTAGGTACTAGGCCGTTCTTATCGCTTATTACGCTATCAATTAAAACGCAACGGTCTAACGCTTCCGATTTAGTTTCCTGCGCCTTTTTATCTTTGTACTTTTCAATTTTCTTAGTGATGTATACGTAAGACAACGTTAGCTCCTGACGGTGCTTATTAAATGCGTCATCATCTAAGAGTCGAGAACATGTCATAATGCCTGTATAACGCAAGCGGGGAAGATTGCGCCATATTTCGCTGGGGTCATTAATTCCATGGTGCGCATAGAACCCTATTAGCTCAGGGTCTACGACTTCACCACGGCCAAAACAGTATGAACATACCCCTGCATCAAAGAGCAAGTCAGATGGCTTTTTCTTACCTTGCTTTTCTAAACAGCACGCGCAAATGTTCGTTGCTGGAAACGATACGGTTCGTAGATTTTCTTTAAGCGTATCAACTACCTCATCTTTGAGAGACATCGCTTTACGATTTTTTTCAGCTACTTTTGCTGCTTCACTCTTTAGATATTGCGTGCGAACGAACAACACCACACACATCACCGTGGGCAAGACGAAAAAGAGTGGGATTAGAAAGCTATTTAATGTTGAAGCCGAATGGGCCCACGCAAAACTTAAGCTTACACAGGCCACAGCGACAGCGACACTTTTAAATAAAGACGGCAGTACCAGCTTCCAATTTGATTTCATCATTGACTCATTTTCTAAAAAATAGACAGTGGGGTAATTGTAAGTCCATTATCATTACCGCCAGATTATTAACTCGGCTATTAGTTGGGCTTATTACCATTAAGCGGAATTATTATGAGGTAATTCAGTGTAGCCTTCTGGGTATCCCATAAACTGCTCACAAAAATGTGGATGCAGGCCACCAGCGTTAGCGCCGATTGCCATAATTTCGCCGACAAGGCCACCTAACTTACCCGGTCTTGTCAGGCGACTTTTACATGAAAAGTTGTTGTTGCCGTCTTTTCTCAAAAGCGTGCTGTATAACCCTTCATAGCGTTGTTTGGGCACATTCAGCAAATCACACTTACCATTAGAGAAAATAGCGTCAGAGTGAGCTACGCCGCGTGTAGGCATGCAAGTAACCTGTTTGCCATTGAACACCCATCCATTATCTTCACGTTTTCCTGCTATTTGTTCATCCGTAATGTGCGTATTCCCCTTTTCATCGTCAGATTCTTCGAGCATGCGGATTGAATCGAAGATGGATTTAGCAATGTCGGGGATGATGGCATTACCCAAGGAATTAATGCGCTTGGTTCGAAGCTTAATAGATTTCGGGTTCTCGCATACGGCTTTACTTAATACCCACTGGGGAGCCTCTTCCAATAGGGGCATTTTGAATGGTTTATCTAAATTGGCTAATGCAACCTGACGTACATGGTCAAAGACATTTCGTTTACTTTTGCCTGCGCCAGTTTCGGGAAGGTACGCAACGATATAAACACGATGTCTATAATGAGGATAGTTAAAGGCTGTTGCGCTAATCGTTTCCCACTCAACGGTGTAACCTAGCTTGCATAATCGCGCCACGATGTAATCCAGTCCTTTTCTGTTCAATCGCTCCGCGTTTTCAAATACACAGTAAGGTATTTCTAGATCTTCTATTATTCGCAGCTGCTCATGAACCAGCGAAGACTGCGCACCTTCAATACCTGATTTATCAGTTACATTAGCACTTGATACGTTTTGGCATGGGAATCCCCCTGTAGCGATATCGGGGAAGGGCACGACGCCTTCAAAGAAGTCTTCGTATGTCACGGTGGAAAAGCCAGTCTTTTCACAAGGTACAATGTCTTCGTCGGTCATCGCGCTATGGCATGCAGATGGCACGCCTAAGTCACAAATATCACCCGCGTTATCCATGTTGAACTTTTCATCTAAGAGGCGATTGTTGTACGCGTCGGTTTCACTACAAAGTAGCGTATCGATAAACCCGCTTTGCTTCGCTGCAAGAGAGAAACCACCTAAGCCAGAAAACATGTCGAGATGTTGAAAACGCTGCATATAAAACCCTTAATGCCGTGTATATGCAATCAAAGGTACAGCGAATTAATATGACGCAAGGGGAAGGTTACGCTGTGTCCGTCCGGTAATCCCCACATTCAATTCATAAGTTAGCTACGGCATGGTGTTCTCTTTGCAAAGGAGAATGACCATGCCGCAACATCAACGAAGAGACATCCAAGACTGGCTCAATCTATTTGAACAACAAAAACAAAGCGGGCTCACCGCGGTAGAGTTTTGTCGCCAGCAGCAGATTAATGTTCAAACTTACTATACCCGACGCCGTGATATTCGGCTTCAACGAACAAGCAGCAAGTTCGTTCAGGTGAAGCGCGAAGTCACTAAAGTTGAGTCATACACTGAGGAAATGGGGGGCGACCTCCTCCTGAAATTGGGAAACGCAGAACTTAGCGTGCCAACCAATATTAACCCTCACTGGGTTGCCGCTGTGATGAAGGCATTGGGCGAATGAAGATGTTTGTTGAGCCTGCCGACATTTATTTATACATGGATATCGTCGACTTCCGCAAATCGATTAATGGCTTAATTGTCGTTGTTGAGCAGGATATGAACCTGAGTCCGTTTCGCGATGCACTGTTCGTCTTTTGCAACAAAAAGCGCGATAAGGTCAAAATACTCTATTGGGATAAAACGGGCTTCGCACTCTGGTATAAGCGCCTTGAGAAACATCGGTTTAAGTGGCCTGCCGATGCGGACTTACAGCAGATGCATGTGAGTGAACAACAGCTACAATGGCTGTTATCGGGCTACGATGTCATAGGCCATCAGCCGTTGCACTACAACGCATCCGGCTTATAACCTGTGATCATAAGTAGCGATTAACGATCACGAAATAGTCTTAATAATGTAAGGTAATCAGCAGCTTAATACGGGATAATAGTGGTATGAACGAGAAAGAATACCAATCCCGCATCGCTGAACTTGAAGCGCTTCTTGAAGAGAAGAGCGCGCGGATTGCCTACTTAGAAGAGCAGTTCCGTGTTGCCCAGCACAAGCAGTTCGGTAAAAGCACCGAAGGCCACCCTGGGCAAGGTGAGTTGTTTAATGAAGCGGAAGAACTGGTTGTTGAGGCTGAAACTGAAACGGCTGAAGAAGAGATTAGCTACACTCGTAAAAAGCCCGCGCGTAAACCATTGCCTCAAGACCTGCCTCGTGAAGTAATCGTTCACGACCTTACTGATGAAGAAAAAATCTGTGGCTGTTGTGCGGGCGAATTACATCGCATTGGTGAAGATAAGTCAGAGAAGCTTCAGTTTATCCCAGCTCAAGTCAAAGTGATTGAGCATGTTCGCCCTAAATATGCGTGCCGTACCTGTGAAAAGGACGGTATCAGCAACACGATTAAACAAGCGCCCATACCTCACAGCGTTATCCCAAAAGGTTATGCGACGCCAAGCTTATTAAGTCAAATCATTACCAGCAAGTATCAGTATGGCTTACCGCTTTATCGACAAGAAGCGATGTTCAAACAGCATGGTATCGAATTAAGCCGTAAGACGATGGCAGACTGGATAATCCGCTGTGCTGAGTTGTTTAAACCGCTTTACGAGCAGCTTCATCAACAACTGTTAAAGCAACCTGTTTTAGCGGCGGATGAAACCACGCTAAAAGTAGTTGAGTCTGAAAAAGCGAACAGCTTTATGTGGTTGTATACCAGTGGCGCTGATTCACCTGCGGGTAATATACCTGATACAGAAATACCTAATATCGTGCTGTACGACTATCACAATAGTCGCGCAGGGCAATGCGCGGTAGACTTCCTCAAAGGCTATGACGGCTACTTACAAGTGGATGGCTATCAAGGCTATGAGCAAACGCAAGCGACACTCATTGGCTGTTGGGCACATGCACGTCGTAAGTTCATGGAAGCCAAAAAAGGCGCAGGTAAAAAAGGCAGTGGCAAAGCGGATTGGGCACTCAACCATATCCAAAAACTCTACCGCATCGAAACACAGTTAAAAGAT
>JAKVCY010000191.1 GCA_022448425.1 Thalassotalea sp.
AGCACAAGGCCGCAAAGTAGGGGTTATTTCGCACGTATCAGAAATGACCGAACGCGTTGCCACGCAAGTGCATGTGGCGAAAAAACCAGGTGGTTATTCGACCATCTCAGTTATTTAAAGGATTAGCATGCCAACTTTTAATCACGAAGAAGCAAATCATTACGACGAACGCATTTTGCGCCTAGTTCCAGGTTATAAGCTATTACATCAAGCAACCGCAGCACAACTTGCAACCACGCTGAGCGATGAAGCGTGCATTTTAGTGATTGGTGCCGGAACAGGTAAAGAAATCATTGAATTAGCGGCGCTAAAACCAAGCTGGCAGTTTATTGCTCAAGATATTTCACAAGACATGCTCGATATTGCCGAGCAACAGTTTGGCCAGCATAACATTAGCGATCGCGTAACAGTGCACTGCGGTGATATCAACGACATCGACACTCAATGTGCCGCCGCCCTGTGTTTACTGGTAATGCACTTTGTTGAAGATAACGGCGATAAAAAAGCGCTGTTAAAAGCGATTCACAGCAAACTTAAAAAATCGAGCAACTTATACATTGCCGATTTAATGCGCCCTGAAACCGCTTTTGAGCGCGAATCTCAACTACAGCTGTGTACGCAGTTAGGTTTAACCGAAGTCGGCGTAGAACGCATGCGCCACAACCTAGAGCACGAGTTTTACCCATTAGACCGAATTCGTTTTGCAGAGTTAATGAATGAAACCCGCTTCAGCACCCCTAAACAGTACTTTAAAGTGCTTGGTTTTGCTGGATATGTGGTTTGGAGTTAGCTACTTTACGGAGCCGTAGGTTGGGTAGAGCGCAGCGAAACCCAACAAACTTAGGAAAAGTTAGCAAGTTACAAGGGGAAAGAGTAAGGCGCTTTAAGCTGTAAGTCGTTGATGCCTACTCGCTGCTGAGATGGATTAGTTACCGTAGGCGTGAAATTTATTTCGCGCGATGGTTCTAACTTTACTCTTTGAACTTGGTAACTTCACTTAATAGTTGAGCTTATTCTTGCTTTGAATATCAGCTTTGTGCCTTGAGTCAACAACATATCTGAACTTTAGGTCGTCGGCTGTAATAGTTGAATTTCAATAAATTCCTATTAGCTAAAACCTCAAGCCTGGACGCAACTTTGCTGCCCCCCTTGCCTTGACTTGTTAAGTTGCTTTGCTTTCTTTTTATCTCGAATCCATAAAACAGAGCCATTAGTTTTCTTCATTTCGAAGAGGTCTATAGCTTGAAACAAATCGCTTAACTTCTTATATCCATAATTTCGTTGATCAAAAGAAGCATGATTAGAAATGTGGGTACCAATTGGTCCCAGCATAGCCCAACCGTCGTCTTCTTCTACAGCCTCAATTGCCTGTCTAAGTAAATTGATTAGCTTGGTGTCACTTTTTATGTTCTTCCCTTGCTTTTGGATAGGCAACTCTTTGCCTGTGTCTTCGTCTAAGTATAAGAAGCGAGAGCAACTATTAACGAAAGCTAATGGTGCTTTACGTTCACCAAATCCAATCACGAACTTGCCATCTGCTAATGAACGAGTTACCAGCGGAGTAAAGTCACAATCAGATGATACTAGACAAATAATATCAATATCTTTTGTGTATAAAACATCCATGACGTCAATGACTAATGCCATATCAGTAGCATTCTTGCCCTTAGTAAGGTCAAACTGTTGAATGGGTTGGATTGCGAACTCGTGGAGTACATCCTCCCACGGTTTCAGATTCTGATTTTTCCAGTTTCCATACGCCTTTCGAATATTAACTACACCATAACGAGCCAACTCGGAAAGTACCTTTTCTATCTTCTGGGCAGGCGCATTATCAGCATCAATGAATACTGCAATTTTTTCTTTATCCTTCATGGTGCCTCCTTGCAACTTAACAGCGTATTACCGAGAATTCCCGTTAACACTCAATGTGTCAATTTCCAAAATTATCAATATACGGTTATTAATAATCTAATTTTTAATAACTTACACATAGCCAAAAGGAATTACAATTGTTTAGGCTACTCTATACCCGTAAATTTACTTACTCAAGAATGGGTAGGTGCTGCGCAATAATTGCGAAGCAGCGCCGTGTTTTTTGTCCGAGTGACCGAAGGTAACGAATTCATACGTTTGTTATAAGTCACTTAATCCTGATCAGATTTCCATCATCAAACCCGACAGTAACAACAGGAACATGATTAAGAATGTTATCAGCGTTGTCAGCAATAATTTCAGAAATGGACTTTGAAACTAAATCTAATAAAGTTTCCCAACCAAGTTCGCTTGTACCGGGTAGCTCAAGATACCTATATTCTGGTACATAATCTTCACTACATGCCCAATCATCATCTTCTGGATCGTATTCAAAAGAACCGATCAAATATGCTTGATAAACACTTCCAGCTTGAAACAATCCTATGTTT
>JAKVCY010000192.1 GCA_022448425.1 Thalassotalea sp.
AGCGAAAAATCTACCGCGGAAATCTCCCCGGTATTTACCACCACCGTGTTGTGCCAATACTTCGCATTGACGTACTCCCTGGATATTGCCGTCATAAACGTGCGAATAAGCATGCTGACGTATTGGGGCAGTTGAAGTAAGTTCTTTTTAATGGCTTTGCGTTTTTGTTCGGTGCTTTGTAGCCTGAAGCATACTGATGGCGTGCCATCGCCTCGCCAATCTTCAAACAACGCATCTTCAGACAATATAGCGCCGTCTACTAGCAAGTGCTCTTTAAAGGGCTTAAACGAGAAGATAAGCGGAATCGACATAGAATATCGTACAGCTTCTGACACCTTCATATCTGGAGAGGTTTGTTTGTTGAACAAAACTGGTCCGCCGCCGTTTACGTCGGTAGCCAGAATATGCAAATCAAGAGGTAGGTCGGCAAACACGGCGCCTTCCAACTGTTCGTCAATCCATCGTTGAAATACGTCGCCAGAAGAAAGACCGCCTTCCCGGAGCAACCTAACGAGTGAAAATTCAGTGAATTGCTTGAAATCAGTAACCAGTGCGAGCTCTCGCATTTGCTCCACTGTGTAACCTTTGGCATAAAGTGACGCGATAATAGAGCCTCCAGATACGCCAACCAAAGTATCGAAGCCAACATTCATATCGTGCAGCGCTTTTATGATGCCGATATGGGCGCTCAACCTTGTTCCTCCACCTGAAAAGATGGGCACAATTTGTGTCGTGTTCGCCTTTAAAAGGTTATTCGGTATTCCTGCCGAGGTTATGTGCATATGCATACTCCAAACTAGGGAGGCGTTGCGAACAAGGTTTTAAATGAGCGGTAAAACGAAACGCAGTGCCTCATAGTAAAAGCGTAGTTTAATGGCGCACTATCAGTAAAGTTTGAAAAGGAAGAAGAGCGATATCTTTAGTCTAAGGTGTTGCTATATCGCTACATTGAATGATGTTCTGTGTCCTTAACTGTAAGCTCAACTGGCCCTTCACACTTTGCAATTGTTTGAACAACGTGGAAACGACCCATAAAAAAGGCTCACTTCTGGGTTAACAGAGTGAGCCATGTTTATATGCATTTGTGTCACTAACGCGCTTTGTGACCTTGATTATAAACCTGAGATTCTAACCAACAAATACACGTCTGACATTAACTCGCCGCAAGCTTCGCTTTCATCTCGCGGCGACGGGCGTGTAATAAAGGTTCAGTGTAACCGCTAGGTTGCTCTTTACCTTTGAAGATAAGGTCACTTGCGGCTAAGAAGCCAATTGAGCTGTCTAAATCAGGCGTCATCGGGATATATTCAGAGTCCCCCGCATTTTGCTCATCTACTAAGACAGCCATACGAGCCAAAGACTCTTTAACCTGGTCAACACTTACAATGCCGTGCTCTAGCCAGTTAGCGATATGTTGCGATGAAATACGCAAGGTCGCGCGGTCTTCCATCAAGCCTACATTGTTGATGTCCGGAACTTTCGAACAGCCTACGCCTTGGTGAACCCAGCGTACAACGTAGCCCAAAATACCCTGAACATTGTTGTCTATTTCACGCTTAATACTTTCACGCGTCAAAGTAGAGGCATCTTCTAACAATGGAATAGTAAGTATGTCTGCAAGGCCATCAAAGTCTTCGTCTAGTGACTTTTGAACGTCAAACACATTTACATCGTGGTAATGAAGCGCGTGCAATGTTGCTGCAGTAGGTGAGGGAACCCACGCCGTATTAGCCCCTGCTTTAGGATGACCAATTTTCGCGGTCATCATATTTTGCATTTCATCAGGTATTGGCCACATGCCT
>JAKVCY010000193.1 GCA_022448425.1 Thalassotalea sp.
GCTGCCCATTGCGCTGAACCTGTTGAAAACACTGGAACTGACCTTATCGCTAAATCAACATAGATCTGATCGAGGTATGCAAAATAAGTTCAAAAAAAATCCCCCGATTTTCATCGAGGGATTTGTGTATGAAAGACAGGCTGTTGCGGGCTTTATTTCTTTTTATTTAGGGTGCGCTAACTTCAAACAAGTTGCTGAATAATGACACTGTCAGCCTTTTTCGTGTAATTATCCATCTGATGGAAGTTCAAGTAACGATAAGTATCCGCAGCTGTTGCATCAATCTGTTTTGCGTATTCCATGTATTCAGCAACTGAAGGAATACGCCCAAGAATAGCGCCTACGCCAGCAAGCTCAGCAGAGGTTAAATATACATTCGCACCAGTGCCTAAACGGTTAGGGAAATTACGCGTGGATGTGGAAAGTACAGTCGCTCTATCTGCAACCCTCGCCTGATTCCCCATGCACAATGAACAACCAGGGCTTTCCATTCGGGCGCCTGCCTTACCATAAATGCTGTAGTACCCTTCATCAGTTAACTGTTGAGCATCCATCTTAGTAGGTGGCGCAACCCAAAGGCGTGTTGGTAAGGTTGTGCCAGCTGCATCAATTAATTTTCCGGCAGCGCGGAAGTGACCAATGTTAGTCATGCACGAACCAATAAAGACTTCATCGATGTCAGTCCCCTCAACATCAGAAAGTAATTTGGCATCATCGGGATCATTAGGGCAGCAAACAATAGGTTCGGTAATTTCTGCTAAATCGATCTCAAGTACATGTGCATATTCCGCATCACTATCAGCTTCCATTAATTCAGGATTGGCCAACCACGCTTCCATACCAACAATACGCCTTTCAATTGTTCTGACATCACCATAACCTTCGCTAATCATCCATTTAAGCATAACGATATTCGATGTCAGATATTCGCGTATTGATGATTCTTCAAGCTTAATCGTGCATCCTGCCGCTGAACGTTCAGCTGATGCATCAGAAAGTTCAAATGCTTGCTCAACAGTTAATCCAGTCAAACCTTCAATTTCTAATATACGACCTGAGAATTCATTAATCTTTCCTGCTTTTTCAACAGTTAAGATACCTGCTTTGACTCCGTAATAAGGGATAGCATGAACGAGATCACGGAGCGTAATACCAGGTTGCATTTCACCTTTGAAACGAACAAGTACTGACTCTGGCATATCTAGTGGCATCACCCCTGTAGCGGCTGCAAATGCGACCAATCCAGAACCTGCGGGAAATGAAATACCCAACGGGAAACGGGTATGCGAGTCGCCTCCAGTACCAACGGTGTCAGGCAATAACATGCGGTTAAGCCAAGAATGAATAACACCATCCCCTGGGCGCAACGATACGCCGCCGCGGCTCATCATAAAGTCAGGTAAGGTGTGATGGGTTTGCACATCCACAGGCTTAGGGTAAGCGGAGGTATGACAAAATGACTGCATAGTTAAATCTGCCGAGAAGCCTAAACACGCTAAATCTTTTAACTCATCACGAGTCATAGGTCCTGTAGTATCTTGTGAGCCTACTGTTGTCATTTTGGGTTCACAATACTGGCCTGCACGAACCCCTTCAACGCCACAAGCTCTACCTACCATTTTCTGTGCAAGCGTGTAGCCTTTACCTGAATCAGTTGCATCAACAGGTTTAGCAAATAGCTCGGTTTCACCTAACCCTAATACTTCACGCGCTCGACTTGTTAAGCCACGACCGATAATAAGCGGAATACGGCCACCGGCACGTACTTCATCTAATAAGACAGGACTCAGGTCAAAAATCGAAATAACCTCATCACCTTTCTTAACAACACCTTCGTACGGGTAAATATCAATAACATCACCCATTTGCATTTTTTGCACATCGAGCTCGATTGGCAATGCACCAGAATCTTCCATGGTGTTATAGAAAATTGGCGCGATTTTACCACCTAAACAAACACCACCTGTTCGTTTATTAGGAATATAAGGAATATCATCACCCATAAACCATAGCACTGAGTTGGTAGCTGATTTACGGCTTGAGCCCGTACCAACAACATCACCAACATAGGCTAGTGGAATACCGTCTTCTTGAAGTGCTTCAATTTGTTTAATTGGACCAACAACACCTGGTTCATCAGGCGTAATGCCATCACGCGCCATTTTGAGCATTGCTTTAGCGTGAACAGGAACATCTGGACGAGACCATGCATCAGGTGCTGGCGACAAGTCATCGGTATTTGTTTCACCAGTGACTTTAAATACTTTAACAGTGATTTTTTCACTCACTGCATCACGCGAGGTAAACCATTCGGCATTCGCCCATGACTGCATAACAGACTTAGCAGCAAAGTTTCCTGCATCCGCTTTTTCCTTTACATCATAGAATGCGTCAAACATAAGCAAAGTATGCTTAAGTCCTTTCGCTGCGGTTTCAGCTAATTCAGCATTATCAAGGAGACCAATCATCGGCTGAATGTTATAGCCACCTAACATAGTTCCCAGTAATTCTGTTGCCCTTTTTGCATCCAAAATGGATGAACTGGTCTCTCCTTTCGCAATAGCAGCCAAAAAACCTGCTTTGATATAAGCCGCATCATCTACGCCAGGCGGAACACGGTTTGTCAATAGGTCTAAAACAAAAGCCTCTTCACCAGCTGGCGGTGACTTCACCAAGTTTACAAGCGTTGCTACCTGTTCTGCATCTAGCGGTTTTGGAACAACTCCTTCGGCAGCTCTCTCTTCTACATGTTTGCGATATTCTTCTAGCACGAGTTTCACCTTTTGTTCTTTTGAGCGTCGGTTGCGACGCTGAATGTAAACCTTGTCTACCTCTGATTAGTGCAAGTCTTCGTGAGTTGCCCTTATCAAAATAAATTTTAGTAGAAAGCGTGATAAACACTAGGTTCATTGAATAGAAATCAACCATAACTTTGATCCGTTTCAAGATATAACACCTTGATTTTGGTTTACATTAGACCTTGGTACTAAAGCGCGAAAAACAGCCAAAACTAATCTAAAGTCATAAGCCAATTCAATATAGGTAGAGATTGAGAAAGTGGTTCGCTAGACTAGCAACATAAACATTATAACGTAAACTTTTGAGAACCATAAACCACATGAATAACACTTATTTCAGCAAATGATTACTCGTCAACGAAAAATAAGGTAATATATGCGGCAAAATTTACGCTACGTGTATCCTCTACTCGTAGTTTCTAATTAAAGAGAGCACCACATGAGCCTGTATTCAGAATATTTAGCGGAAATTAAAAGCCGTAAAGAAGAGCTTGGTTTAGCACCAAAGCCTATCGACAGCGCTGATTTATTAGCGGAAATTATCGAACAAATTAAAGACACGGGTAACGAACACCGTGAAGCATCACTTAACTTCTTTATCTACAACACACTTCCAGGTACAACAAGTGCTGCTGGTGTTAAGGCTGCATTTCTAAAAGAAATCATCTTAGGCGAGCAAAAAGTTGCTGAAATTTCAGTAGAGTTTGCGTTTGAATTACTTTCTCACATGAAAGGTGGTCCTTCAATTGAAGTATTACTTGACCTTGCATTAAGCGACGACGCTGCAGTGTCAGCGCCAGCTGCTGACGTATTAAAAACTCAAGTATTCTTATACGACGCTGACACAGCTCGTTTAGCAGACGCTTACAAAGCGGGCAACGCAGTTGCTAAAGACATTTTAGAAAGCTACGCAAACGCTGAGTTTTTCACAAAACTGCCTAACGTTGCAGAGAAAGTTGAAGTAGTCACTTACGTTGCTGGTGTTGGTGATATCTCTACTGACTTATTATCTCCTGGCCACCAATCTCACTCACGTGCTGACCGTGAATTACACGGCCAATGTATGATCACACCTGAAGCACAACAAGAAATTGTTGCACTTCAAAAAGAGCACCCTGGCAAAAAAGTTATGCTAGTTGCTGAAAAAGGCACTATGGGTGTTGGTTCATCACGTATGTCTGGTGTTAACAACGTTGCACTTTGGGCTGGTGAGCAAGCTTCTCCATACGTACCATTTGTAAACATCGCACCTGTTGTTGCTGGTACGAACGGTATCGCACCAATTTTCTTAACAACAGTTGACGTAACTGGTGGTATTGGTCTTGACCTCAAAAACTGGGTTAAGAAAGTAGACGCTAACGGTAACACAGTTACTGACGCAAATGGCGACCCAGTATTAGAAGAAGCATACTCTGTTGCAACAGGTACAGTTTTAACTATCGATACGAAAGCGAAGAAGTTATTCAACGGCGCAGATGAAGTTGCAGATGTTACTTCTGCATTCACACCACAAAAGCTTGAGTTCATGAAAGCGGGTGGTTCTTACGCGGTGACATTCGGTAAGAAATTACAAACATTCGCTGCTGAAACCTTAGGTGCTGAAGCGCCAGTTGTATACGCAGCAGCAAAAGAAATTTCACACGAAGGCCAAGGCTTAACGGCAGTTGAAAAGATCTTCAACCGTAACGCTGTAGGTGTTTCTTCAGAAACCCCATTACACGCTGGTTCAAACGTACGTGTTAAAGTAAACATCGTCGGTTCTCAAGATACAACTGGCCCTATGACATGTCAGGAATTGGAAGCAATGGCTGCTTCTACGATTTCTCCATTAGTTGACGGTGCCTTCCAATCAGGTTGTCACACGGCATCAGTATGGGACAGCAAAGCAAAAGCTAACACGCCTAAGCTAATGGCATTCATGAATGCATTCGGTGTAATCACTGCACGTGACCCGAAAGGCGTATACCACTCAATGACTGACGTAATTCACAAGGTATTAAACGACATTACTGTTGATGACCGTGCGATTATCATTGGTGGTGACTCGCATACACGTATGTCTAAAGGTGTAGCGTTCGGTGCTGACTCAGGTACGGTAGCAATCGCTCTTGCAACTGGTGAGTCTGCAATGCCAATTCCAGAATCAGTAAAAGTTACCTTCAAAGGTAAAATGGCTGATCACATGGACTTCCGTGATATCGTTCACGCAACTCAAGCACAAATGCTTAAGCAGTTCGAAGGCGAAAACGTATTCCAAGGCCGCGTAATCGAAGTACACATTGGCACTCTATTAGCAGACCAAGCGTTCACATTCACTGACTGGTCAGCTGAAATGAAAGCGAAAGCGTCTGTTTGTATATCAAATGATGAAACATTAATTGAGTCTATCGAGCTTGCTAAATCTCGTATCCAAATCATGATCGACAAAGGTATGGATAACGAAGCGCAAACATTAGCAGGCCTTATCAAGTTAGCTGATGAGCGTATCGCAGGTATCAAGTCTGGTGAAACACCAGCTTTAGCACCAGATGAAAACGCTAAATACTACGCTGAAGTTGTTGTTGACTTAGACACAATCGTTGAACCAATGATTGCTGATCCAGACGTAAACAACGAAGACGTTTCTAAGCGTTACACGCACGATGTAATTCGCCCTGTTTCATACTACGACGGCAAGCCAGTAGACTTAGGTTTCGTGGGTTCTTGTATGGTTCACAAAGGTGACATGCAAATCATCGCGCAAATGTTCCGTAACTTAGAGAAGCAAAACGGTTCAATTGAATTCAATGCACCATTAGTTGTTGCTCCACCAACTTACAACATCGTTGACGAGTTAAAAGCTGAAGGTGATTGGGATATTTTAGCTAAGTACTCTGGTTTCGTATTCGATGATGAGAACCCGAAAGGCGAAGCTCGTAAGACGTACGAAAACATCTTATACCTAGAGCGCCCAGGCTGTAACTTATGTATGGGTAACCAAGAAAAAGCTGAACCAGGTGATACAGTAATAGCTACTTCAACTCGCTTATTCCAAGGCCGTGTTGTAGCAGATAGCGCTGAGAAGAAAGGTGAATCTTTACTAGGTTCAACACCACTTGTTGTACTTTCAACTATCTTAGGTCGATTCCCGACTATGGATGAGTACGCAGCAGCTGTTGGAGGTATCGACTTAACTCGCTTCGCGCCACCAACGGAAGCGATGACAGTACCTGCTTCACAAGCGGTTGCAGTTAAGATTGCAGATCCTAGCTAAGCTTATTCTATCGAATAACTAAAAAAGGCTACCTCTGGTAGCCTTTTTTGTTTTTACGCAAGTGTAATAGCTTAAGAAGTGACAATAAAAGCACCTCTAGCCTAATCTAAGGACATCTAATATCCACCTTTAGTGACGGAAAAATATAGTTGGGCTTGGCTCTTTTATCATCGAATAATTCAACACCTTCAAGGTATTTAATACTGAAGCCTAAATTACCGCAAATCTGGCGCGCTTTGCGCGTGGCAAACACATTCATTACTTCGAAGCTAGCTCTTCCTTGTCGAGTGACAATTAGCCTATGAGTCTTTTCATCAATGTTTTCAATACTAAACTGAACACTGTGTTCAAAGTCTCGTATAAAGCCGCTATCAGCCTTCTGAGCACCTACTGAGAAGGATGCAATCAATGCAAGTGGGAGTAATCTAGTTAACACACTACTTTTCATAAATATTCCCCTGTTGCTATTCTTCTAAGCCTAGCAGTATTTAGTCATAAAAAAACCAGCAATTTATGCTGGTTTCTTGATTGGTCATAGAAGTTCTACATCTGACATTTGTTCTTAAAGAAGTCTAACATCGATGAATAAAACTCTGTTTTGTGATCATAAAAAAGCGTGTCTGAAAAATGATCAGCATCTTTTAATTCAATGTACTTATGATCTTTGTTTAGCTTTTCAAGTTGCGCAACAAATTCACGACTGTGTTTAACAGGTACGCGAATATCGATATCACCATGTATAACTAGAATTGGAATATTAACTTTGTCTACATGATTTACTGGCGAAATACCTTCAATCGTCGGGCGTTGTAGCTCACGTAAAAAACGATTTTGATTCAGTGTTGAGTTAATACGGTCTAAATTACTTACGCCAGCACCAGCAACCGAACATTGGTAAATGTTGTTGTCACGAAGAGATGCAACAAAAGCAGAGTAACCGCCGTAACTCCAACCAAACATTGCTAACTTATCTTTATCTGCAAGACCTTTTTTAACAAGATGTAAGGCGGAATCATCCATATCATCCTGCATCTTAAGTCCCCACTCTTTGTCACCTGCTTTCCAATGCTTCATACCATAACCTTCAGAGCCCCTAAATTGAGGTTGAATGACCATGTAACCTTGGCTCGCAAGCAATTGAGTCCATTCATTATAAATGGTTACGTCACGTGACCAAGGACCGCCGTGCGGCATTACTACAGTTGGGTAAGGAGCTTTTCCGCTAGATGGAATTGTAACGTACGCTTTTTGCTTCAAACCGTCACGAGTATTGTAAGAAATATACTTTACGTCTGAGAGCATTTCTGGCTTCAACTGTGGTGATACATCACCAATTTTATTAAGTTTTTGTTTGTCACTTAAAAGGTAATAGGAACCAGGATTTTTTGCAGAGCTTGTACGTATAACGAGTTGGTTTAAATCATCAGAGTAGCTTGAGATAGCAACAAATTCACCTTTGTAGGACTCTTCAAGCCCTTCATATAGTGATTTCATCTCTGCATCCAAGAAGTAGCGTTTTGGCTGTTTAGTTATGTAAGTAAAACCTAAACTCTTACCAAAACGGTCAAACATTACGCCTTCAACATCAACGCTTTCTAAACCAAATAGTCGCTCTGAGTATTGTTTATTCTCTAAGTTGTATAAGTAAATACCACTGGTATTTTCACCTCTGTTCGCACTGACCCAAAGTTCATTTGGATTTTCATCATTAAACCCAATGATGCTGAAGTTCTCTCGGTCTTTTGGAGAATTCTGAAATACTAATTGCCATTTTTCATCTCCTTTTTTTCTAGCGAACATATCAATGCTGGATTTAGAGGCATTCCAGCCTGTCGCAGTTCTGATTTCCCCATCAGCGTCAGCAGTAAAGCCACCACTGCGCTTAGTATTACCACGAATAACGGTTTTAGTGCGGCCAGATTTAATGTTCATTCGAACAACATCAGGAATGAAATTATTATTGATGTCCACTTCAACCAATACTTCGTCAGGGCTGTTTGGCAACATATCAATAATATTGTAATCACGAATATTCTTTTTACTCTGGAAAGGGACTAACCACTTCCCTTTGCCGTCTACATCCGTAATTGCAAACTGGTTAACCCAGTAGCTACTGGCGCCATCTCTTAAGATTTGTCTAAACGAAACGGCAATTTTTTCATTGTTTAACCAGCTAACACCCGACACTAACATTTTACTTGCGCCTAGCTTTACTGGTTCTTTGGCTAAATCTTTTGTTTGTCTTATTTCTATGTAGTAATCACCGTTCTTTGAACTTGCTCTTACGACTGCTAGCTGCCTTCCATCAGGAGAAACCGACACGCTTCGTATCATAGGCAATATAGAAAACGCCTCGACTGCTTCTTCAGCTGAAGTAGCCTGTGCCTTACTTGATGTGCCACATAAAAGAACTGCAGCTATAAATAAATGAAAAATCTTTTTCATAATCTGCTTCATTTTCCCTAAAAAAAATATTTAAATGGCCTCATAAGAGGCCATTTCGTAAAGCGCTTCTAGCTAATTAGAATTGAGCTGAGAAAGCGATGAATGGTGTACGACCATTCGTGTCATAACCAACACCTAACGGGATGTTAGTGTTTGAGAATGAACCTACTGGGTCTACTTTAGGAGGCGCTTCATTAAATACGTTACGCACACCTGCAGTAATTCTGAAATCATCAGCATCCCAAGAGAAAGATACGTTGTGGATCGTATAATCTTCTGTAAATGCAAGTTCACGACATTTCAGAGGGTCACCATTAACTGTTGTAAGGCCTGTACAGCCGACAGTGTTTTCTAAGAAAGCACCATCTACTGGATCATCCAACCAGTCTTCACGACCTTCACCAATAAAGCGAGTTTCCCAGTTTAAGCGGTAATCCATGTAGCTCAATTGAAGACGAGCTGTTGCACGCCATTCTGGATACTCTGGTTCGCCAGCATTATCATCAACAGTACCTAATACATCATATAGTGACTCTGTTTGACGGGTAGCTTGTAAGTCTAAAGTAACTTGTAACGCCTCGTCAGCAATCAGGAAGTCCTGTTCATAGTAAACATTGTAATCAATACCTTTAGAGGTAATTAAACCAATGTTGATAAAGCTTTGATCAACTAAATTAATGCGATCATTTTCATCACGATCAATACGGTCACAGAACGCTTTGTTACCATCTGCCGAGTAACATTGATCGATACTGTAGAAATATTGAGGTTCAGATATAGAGTTGCGAACTTCAATATCAAACCGTGTTAGTGATACTGTTAACTCGAAGTCTTCACTAAATGGCTGTTCCCAAACAAAACCAAACGTTTTTGCTAGAGACTTCTCTTCTGATACTTCTAATGAACCACCAGTAATAACTTCAGAGCTGTAGTTAGTAGGGAAGTCTTGATCTGTATTAGTTGCACCTAAACCAAGCGATGTTGGATCTAAACCAGCAGCAGAACATGCAGCTAGAGTTTGTGCGTCACGTGGATCCTCAGTTGGATCGTAACTTGGCGCTGCGGTAATATCGTCAGGGTTAGGTACACGAGCGTTTTCAGGTACAACACAAGGGTCTTCTATTGTTTGGAAGCCACTTGTACCAGCTAAGAAACGTTCACGTAGGTTCGGAGCACGGTATGACGTACCTTTAGTTCCACGTAGCGTTAACCACTCTACTGGGCGGTAAACCGCTTTTAAGCTGTATGTAGTTGCTGGATCGTAGAAACTTTCGTCTGACCAACGGCCTGATGCTGTGAACGTGAATTCTTCCACTAATGGCTTGCCAGTAACTAACGGCATTTCAATCTCAGTGAAGATTTCTTTCAAGTTACGAGAACCATTCGCCCCTTGATCTGAGAAGTAACCCCAAAGTAAACCATCAGCAGCTACATCATTAGGGTTAGACTTAATCTCGTCACGGCGAAATTCAAAACCTAAAATACCTGAGACAATGTTTTCATTCCAAGGAAGCGTGTAAAGATCACCACCGACGAAGCCATTAACGACTAACTGTGATACTTCTGTTTCCATGTAACGTTCGGTCATCAAGTAGTCAGACTCAGCTTGAGTAAGCGTACCGCCGCCTTCTTGGAAGATATTGTCACCAAATAGGTTTACAGGTACACAGCCATCGCTGCCGTCGCCACATGTAATAGAACCATCTTCATTAAGTACTGATGTATTTAAAGAGTGAAGTAAACGCTCTTCACTTAAGCCCATTCGTGAGTCGGTACCACTTGATTCACTGTAAGAAACGTAAAAATCGTAGTACCAATTGTTAAGACCAAAATCTTCTAAAGCAGAAAGGTTACCTGTAACACCTGCTACAGCACGATATTGCTCTACTTCAATATCAAAGTTATCACGGTCACCGCGAATATTGATAATTGGACGTACTTCTTGAGGACCGTAGTCACCAAATCCTAGTGGTGCTGTACAGTCGATACCGTTTGTACCACAAGGGTTGTAAGGGTTAGTCGCAGGCACGAATTCGAACAATTGAGCACCTGGGCTAAAAATAGGTGAATCACGTTTTGCATACAAACCTTCGTAGTAGAACGTTGTATCGTCTTCGTCATCTAGCGTGTACTCACCGTTTAACATGACAGAGATACGTTTGTTCTTGCTACGGTAATCACCACTTTTGTAGTAATCAGATTGTTGAAACGCGTAGAACGGGTCTTGGAAGTCAAAATCGCGTAAACCATCGCCGTTACCGTCAATGATTACGCCGTCTTCACCTGCAGTGTCAATGATACCGTCACCATTGAAATCAGCACCGATCCAGTTAGGGAAGTGGCCTTCCCAGTTAGCTGGTACTGAAGATTCTGAGAAGTTTGGAATACCAGTGTTAGTAAAATTCGGTGTGTAGTAAACACTACCCCAGAAAATTGGGATAGACATACGGTTAGTTAATGGGAAAATATCACAAGAATCTTCGCCATTTACAGTTGGGCCAATGCCGCCGTAACGTTTGATAATACGGCCATCTTCGGCTTCCCAGATACGCTCTTCACAACCTTTAGCAAATGGGTTTTGAGCATATGACTGCGCTTTTGTTTCATTGAACTCTGCACCAATTGTAATGAAGCCATTGTCAAATGTTTTACCGTACATTGCTGATAGTACAGTTTCTTCACCACCATCACCTTTTGGTTGACGGTATGAACCTTCGAATTCGAAACCTTCAACATCTTTCTTCAGCATAATGTTAGCAACACCTGCTACAGCGTCAGAACCATATACAGTTGATGCACCGTCAAGTAGGTTCTCAACACGGTTGATCATTACACCTGGAATTAGGTTCAAGTCAGGAGAAGTTGGCGCGCCACCAACACCTGCTGGCGCCATACGACGACCGTTGATAAGCACTAACGTACGTTCTGCGCCTAAACCACGGAAACCGATGGTAGCAGCACCAGGACCGTTGTCTAAAACAAAACCACCGAACGTGTTATCGATTTGTAAACCTGATGCTTGGTTTGTTGTTTGAAGCATTTCACCCGCACTAAACAAGCCCATTTCACGAGATAAATCACCGCTAATAACTTGAATTGGAGATGCGTTAGAGAATTCTGCACGACGAATACGAGAGCCTGTAACGACAATGCGCTCAGCTTCTTCGTCTTCTTCTAGCAGGCTAGTAGCATCTGCAGATGCTTGTGCGTTTTGATTTGCTACTGCTGCAGCGGCCTCTGCTTCTGCAGCATAAAGCTGCATACTTGCACTGCCAACCACACCTGCAAGTAGAGCAGTTTTAATGCTCTTTGATAGTAGATTGAGATCTTTCACTGGATTATCCCTAGGTTTATATTTCTTTTTAAATAATTATTTTTGTTATTACATAAGCTGAACTAAACGAGCTAAACCAAGCGTTACACCAAGTTAACGCATTGGACATAATTATGTAACAAACTATTTTTAGCATACTATTTGTATGCTAACCAGTCGGTTAGGTCATTTTTATTTCTAACTGATGCATTTATGCGCTACGATGCCGAGATAAAAATAGATCTTTGTGAAAATCCAGACAGTAAAAAACCAGCGCTAAGCGCTGGTTTTAAAGGTTTTCTAGAGACTGTAAGTAAATGTTTACTTATTTTTTCTTCACCGCTTTAGCGTTTGGCAAATCAGTGATTGAACCTTCAAATACCTCAGCTGCTAAACCAATTGATTCGTTAAGCGTTGGGTGAGCATGAATTGTTAAACCAACATCTTCCGCATCTGCTCCCATTTCAACGGCTAAGCCGATTTCACCCAACATTTCACCAGCGTTGATACCAACAATAGCACCACCTAAAACGCGGCCAGATTCTTTTTCGAAGATTAACTTAGTCTTACCTTCAGTACGTGCTGATGCAATTGCACGACCTGAAGCTGACCAAGGAAAGTTAGCCACTTCAATGTTTAAGCCTTGCTCTTTCGCTTCACGCTCAGTAACCCCCACCCATGCAATCTCAGGATCAGTGTAAGCAATCGAAGGAATACAACGTGGCTCAAATACGTGTTTCTTACCAGCAATAACTTCCGCAGCAACGTGTGCTTCATGTACTGCTTTATGAGCAAGCATAGGCTGACCGACAACATCACCAATTGCGAAGATATTTGCAACGTTAGTGCGTAATTCGTTAGTTACGTTGATAAAACCACGCTCATCAACATTAACACCAGCTTTGTCAGCAGCGATTAAGTGGCCATTTGGCTTACGGCCAACAGCAACTAAGATCTTGTCGTAACGAACTTGGCCTTCAGGTGCATTCTTACCTTCGAAAGTTACGTATAAACCATCATCTTTTGCATCAACTGCAACAACTTTTGTTGAAAGCATAATTGATTCAAAACGTGGTTTGTTATGTTTAGTGTAAATTTTTACAACATCAGCATCTGCTGCTGGTACTAACTGGTCAGCAAACTCAACAACTGAAACTTTAGCACCTAATGAGCTGTAAACAGTACCCATTTCAAGGCCGATGATACCGCCGCCAAGAACAAGCATTTCACCTGGAACGTCTTTTAGTTCAAGTGCGCCAGTAGAGTCGATGATACGGTCATCTTCTGGGATAAATGGAAGGTTAACAACTGACGAACCACAAGCAATAATTGCATTGTCAAACGTAACTTTAGTGTTACCGTCAGCACCTTCAACTTCAATTGTTTTATCAGAAGTGAATTTACCGTAACCGTTAACAACTTTAACTTTACGCATTTTAGCCATACCGCCTACACCTTGTGTAAGCTTGCCAACTACTTCTTTATCTTTCCATTGGCGGATTTTTTCTAAATCGATTTCTGGTTGACCAAAAGTCACACCGTGTGCCGCCATATCTTTTGCATCATCAAGCACTTTAGCAACATGAAGTAATGCTTTAGAAGGAATACAGCCGACGTTAAGACAAACACCGCCTAAATTGCTGTACTTTTCGATTAATACTACGTCTAATCCTAAATCTGCTGCACGAAACGCTGCAGAGTAACCACCAGGGCCGGAACCTAACACGACTACCTGAGTTTTAATTTCGTTGCTCATGCTAACCTCAAATTACTAGTTGCTAATGATGCGCTAGTTTATACATCATTAATTTGAATCTATTTTTGTGAGGCGAAGTGTACTGAAAATCAACACGCTTCGCTATCATTTAATCGAATTCTGTTGTAATTGTTGAAAGCCAACATTTGGCTTTCAACATCTTTATTACAATACTAATTTACGAATATCTGTCATTACTGACGATAGGTGTACGGCAAATCTTGCCGCCACTGCACCGTCAATTACACGATGGTCGTAAGAAAGTGACAATGGCAACATCAAGCGAGGGATAAACTCCTTACCATTCCACTTCGGTTTCATCTCCGATTTAGAGACACCCAAGATGGCTACATCTGGCGCATTTACGATAGGCGTAAATGCAGTACCACCGATTCCACCTAAGCTTGAAATAGTGAAACAGCTACCCTGCATGTCCGCAGCTTTTAGCTTTCCTTCACGTGCTTTAGCACTAATTTCAAGAAGCTCTTTAGATAAGTCGTAAATACCTTTCTTATCTACATCGCGCACAACAGGTACTACCAGACCATTTGGTGTATCTACCGCAACGCCGATATGGAAGTATTTCTTCATCACCAAGTGTTCACCGTCTTCACTCAGACTTGAGTTGAATACTGGGTAAGCTGATAGCGCATTAGCTACCGCTTTCATGATGAAGACAAGTGGTGTGATCTTGAAGCCCATTTTTTGCTTCTCGCAAACAACATTTTGCTCTTTACGGAATGCTTCAACTTCGGTGATATCAGCTTCATCGAATTGTGTAACATGTGGAATAGTTACCCAGTTACGATGTAAGTTTGGACCAGAAATTTTCTGAATACGCGTTAATGCAACTTCTTCAACTTCACCAAATTTGCTGAAATCTACTTTCGGTTGAGCGATAACTTGTAACCCACCTTCGCCTGCCCCTAATGAGCTACCTGCATTTGCTTTAGGACGAGAAAGCTCATACTTAACGTAAGACTGAACGTCTTCTTTTAAAATACGACCTTTGCGACCAGTACCTTTAACAAGCGTTAAATCAACGCCAAACTCACGTGCTAAACGACGAATTGACGGTGAAGTGTAAATCTTCCCTGTCGCCTTAATATCCCCTGCTTGAGGATGATGAGGAACAGGAGCTACTTTTGGCGCTGCTGCCGGAGCAGACACTTCCGCTTTTGGCGCTTCAGCAACTGGTGCTGGTGCAGCTGGTTGCTCAATAGCTGCTGGTGCCCCGCTATTAGTTTCAAGTTTAAAAACCACACCACCAGTAGCAATTTTATCGCCAACGTTAATTAGCACTTCTTTGATGATACCTGCATGTGACGACGGTACATCCATCGTCGCTTTATCAGTTTCCAGCGTGATAAGACCGTCTTCTTCTTGAACTTCATCACCTACGGCAACTAGCACTTCGATGACGTCAACTTCGCCGTCCTCACCAATGTCAGGCACTGTCACTTCGATGATTTCACTACCACCTGAAGGAGCAGGAGTAGGAGCTGGCTCACTTACAGGAGCAGAAGCGGCTTCTTGCGCAGCAGGCGCAGATTCAGACGCTGGTTCGGCCTCTGCAGCAGGTGCCTCGCTTTCAGCACTGGCGGCTTTCATTTCACCAATAACATCGCCTTCTTTAATTTTGTCACCTACATTAACCGACAAAGAAACTAACTCACCAGCCATCGGCGCTGGAATATCCATCGATGCTTTGTCAGTTTCAACAGTAACGATGCCTTCGTCAGCTTCTAGGCTATCGCCAACTGCTACACAAACTTCAATGATTTCAACTTCATCGCCACCAACATCAGGGACTAGAATTTTTTGAATATCAGACATATTAAACTCTCCTAGCACCAATTATGCGTATAGCGGGTTAAGCTTGTCTGTGTCGATGTCAAAGCGTTTAATTGCTTCGGTAACAACACTGCGCTCAACTTCACCACGGTTAGCTAATTCGAATAATGAAGCAACAACAATGTATGCAGCGTTAACTTCAAAGTGACGACGCAAGTTTGCACGGCTATCTGAACGACCAAAACCATCTGTACCTAAACAACGGTAGTCGGTGTCGATAAATGCACGAACTTGATCAGAGTAATTCTTCACATAGTCAGTCGCTGAAATCGCAGGACCTTTGTCCTTAGTAATGACTTGACCGATGTAAGCTGTTTTTTGCTCTGCTTCTGGGTTTAACATATTCCAGCGTGTAACTTCTTGACCTTCGCGAGCAAGTTCGTTGAATGACGTTACCGAGTAAACATCACTTGAAACACCGTAGTCGTTAGCAAGAATTTGTGCCGCTTCGCGTACTTGAAGAAGAATCGTACCTGAACCCATTAACTGAACATTTGCTTTTGCATTAGCACTTTCAACGCGATCTAGTTGATAGATTCCTTTGATGATCTGATCTTCTATATCAGCGCTTTCTGGCATTGCTGGGTGCTGATAGTTTTCGTTCATTAACGTTAAGTAGTAGAAAATGTTTTCGTTATTTTCATACATACGACGTAAACCATCGCGAACGATAACAGCAACTTCATAGCCGTATGTTGGGTCGTAAGTTACACAGTTAGGAATAAGTCCAGCTTGTACATGTGAATGACCATCCTGGTGTTGCAAACCTTCACCATTAAGCGTTGTACGACCTGCAGTGGCACCTAGCAAGAAACCACGTGCTTGGCTATCACCTGCTGCCCATGCTAAGTCACCAACACGTTGGAAACCGAACATTGAGTAGTAAATGTAGAATGGAATAGTCGTCGCGTTACATGTCGAGTAAGACGTACCAGACGCAACCCATGATGCCATTGCACCTAGCTCGTTAATACCTTCTTGAAGTACTTGACCTTTCTTGTCTTCACGGTAATAAGCAACTTGGTCAGCATCTTGTGGTGTATACTTTTGACCTTCGTGAGCGTAGATACCAACTTGGCGGAATAAACCTTCCATACCGAAAGTACGTGCCTCATCTGGAATGATTGGCACGATACGCTTACCAATTTTCTTATCTTTCAATAAGCTATTAAGCACACGTACGAATGTCATTGTTGACGACACTTCGCGGTCACCAGAACCTTTAGTTATAGCTTCAAAAGACTTAAGTGCAGGAATTTCTAACTCATCTTCAGACTGCTCGCGACGTGCTGGTAATGAACCACCTAATGCTTCACGACGTGCACGCATATATTTCATTTCTTCACTGTCTTCAGGGAAGCGGAAGAAAGGTAATTCTTCTAATTGATCGTCAGAAATTGGCATATTGAAACGATCGCGGTACTGCTTAATCGAATCGATATCCATTTTCTTAACGTTGTGTGCAACGTTGGCAGCTTCACCCGCAGAGCCTAAACCAAAGCCTTTAACAGTCTTGGCTAGAATAACCGTTGGACGGCCTTGAGTCTTCATTGCTTTATCGTAGGCAGCGTAAACTTTTACAGGGTCGTGACCGCCACGGTTTAAGCGCCAGATGTCTTCGTCAGACATGTTAGCAACCATTGCTGCTGTTTCTGGGTACTTACCGAACCAGTGTTCACGGGTGTATTTACCACCTTTCGCTTTACAGTTTTGGTATTCACCATCAACTGTTTCATTCATCAACTGTAGTAATTTACCTGATGTGTCGCGTGCTAATAATGGATCCCAGTATGAACCCCAGATAACTTTTAATACTTCCCAGCCCGCGCCGCGGAATGTACCTTCAAGTTCTTGAATGATTTTGCCGTTACCACGAACAGGACCATCTAGACGTTGCAAGTTACAGTTAATGATAAAGCATAAGTTATCTAAACCTTCACGTGCCGCTAAGCCGATAGCACCTAATGCCTCTGGCTCATCACACTCACCGTCACCTAAGAATGCATAAACACGCTGACCTGAACAATCTTTAATACCACGATCAGTTAAGTATTTTAAGAAACGTGCAGTGTAGATGGCTTGTAGTGGACCTAAGCCCATAGAAACCGTTGGGAACTGCCAGTAATCCTGCATCAGGTGAGGATGTGGGTATGAAGACAAACCTTTGCCGTCTACTTCTTGACGGAAGTTATCCATTTGCTCTTCAGTTAAAGTGCCTTCTAAGTAGCTACGAGCATAAATGCCAGGAGAGATATGACCTTGAGCGAAAATGAAGTCGCCGCCATTTTCAGGTCCCGCAGCTTTGAAGAAGTGATTAAAACCAACATCATATAGCATTGCTGAAGAAGCAAACGAACCGATGTGACCACCTAGTTCTAGGTCTTTCTTTGATGCACGTAAAACTAGTGCCATCGCATTCCAGCGGATTGCTGCACGAATACGAGCTTCGATTGTTTGATCTGCTGGCATATGTGGCTCTTGTCCCGGAGGAATAGAGTTTACATATGCAGTAGTTGCGTCAAATGGTAAATGTGTACCACTGCGACGTGCGCGATCAATTAGCTTTTCCATCAAGAAGTGTGCACGCTCTGGACCTTCGTTTTCCAGTACCGCTTCCATTGATTCCAACCACTCTTGAGTTTCAGCTAAATCTGTATCAATATTATCAGGGAGCTCAGACATAATATTTACTTAGTCTCCGTTAGTTTCAGTAATTTTCTTAAAGATAGTTTCAACAAAGTTAGCCAATACGCTGCATTCGTCGAATAGAACGTTCCATACGGCTGCGTTCTTCAGTTAAATTCAGTAATACTTCTTCAATAAACGATAAGTGTTGGTGACTTGCGCCCCACGCTTTTTGAGGTTGCCCGCTTAAAATAGCTTCTAAAAGTCGTTTTCTGTAGTCAGACATTTTCGAGAAGATGTCTGGACGCTGTGCAAGTATTGTCAGGTTTTGTTCAATGTTATCGATAATTAATGTCGACATGCTGCGTGCTAGGTGCAACATAATGGCATTATGTGACGCTGCACAAATTGCCAAATAGAACTCAAACACTGCTTCAGCTTCCGCTTTGTGGTTATTTTCTATTTGAGCGTCGCTTATGCTTTCATACTTAAGTTTAATTTGTTCAAAATCGGCTTCAGTTCCACGCATTGCAGCGTAGTACGCCGACATGCCCTCGATACCATAGCGAAACTCAAGTAAATCGAACTGAGACTCTTTACTTTTTGCCATTAAATCGAACAAAGGATCAGAAAGACCACTCAAGAGGTTATCAGTCACAAAAGTGCCACCACCTTGTTTGCGAGTAACTAACCCTTTAGCTTCCAGTTTTTGAATAGCTTCACGTAGCGAAGGTCTCGACACTTCAAATTGTGCAGCAAGCTCGCGCTCTGGCGGCAACTTTTGACCAGACACTAAACTACCCTCAATAATCATTTGCTCTAATTGAGCCAGAATGACGTCAGAGAGTTTCGGTTGTTTCGCTTTTACACTTTTAATTGCAACCATGTTCTAAGTTTTAATGCCTATCAAAGTTTTTCTATCAACTTATTTGTTGAAGGAACAAATTGGTAAATTGGTCTTACCATTAAGAATTCGATACGTTTAAACTATCAAATATTAGTCTATCTGTAAATAAAATTGCTTTTTGCAAAGAGCTGTTCAACGATATGTCTGAGGAGAAATTTTGCCTAGTCCAAGGGATTAAGGGTGTTGTGAGGGATCCTGCACACTGGTCTGAACAGTTGGGTAAGTTTGAGTTTCAGAGGAACGTCGACTCGGAATATAAATTAAATGCCGGTTTTAACGCACTAGGTGAAATATAAGATGGGCGATGTATCAGAAAAATAGAAAACAAAGAGCTACCGGCTCGATCAGATCAAAACACTAGAAGTGATTAGGGAGTGTTAACCTTTCGAGGCTATTTTTGCAGCAATTTATGAGGTCTTTATGCAGGCAGAGCTTATGCCGTGTGGTTATTCCACATAAATAAGCGATAATGACTTTGTGCCCCTGCAAAGTCACCTTACCCTACATCCTTGTAGGGCAACGCAGTAGAAAGGCATCACAAATGCTGTCCCCGATATATAGAAAAAAAGATTCGTTTAAATGCATTTTTCTCATTGATGCCTGCATGGATGCAGGTACTAAGATTATGCAGGAGCATAATAATCGGTACTTGCTCTGTGCGCAGAATAACTATGCGTATCACAAGTGCCGCGATAAAAACGCATTTAATTCGAACAAAATTTAACCCTGAAAGATCAACACGCCCTCGCCTTAGCTAATCACTTCCGTGAGAATTAAGATTGCAACTACGGAGAAAAACAACATTACATTGCGTTTTGCTAACCTCACTAATAAGCAAGGCTCAGCAGTACAGTCGTCTTCATCAACCATAATATCTTCAGCCTTCTGTGCAACGCCTATCAAAACACACTGAGGAGGCTTATTGAATTCAAATACATTTTCAAGCCACACGGGGAAAGCTTTTGAAAAGTGACCCACAATCGTGAAACCAAACGTGGCAATACGCACAGGCAACCAGTCAGCCCAAAATAGAATCTTTTTGTAAACTGGCGTTAACGCATGACTTTCAGGCTCTTGTTGATAAATTTTGCGTTGCTGCTCGTCCAGGCTGCATAGTAATCGATAAAACACCGCTCCAGCCGCGCCAAAAACTACGAAATAAAGCATCACTGCGATGTAGTATCGATAATTCAGCCAGATAAGCGTTTGACCAAATCCATAATCTGGCAAATTCTTATCAGTAAGGAGTTTTTGATAATGTAAGTCGCACGTTGTTAACTCACCTTTAAATGCAGAGTTCAAATAACATTTATATGTATCTCTGGTTTTCACACAACCGAAACAAATGATAAGCAAGCAAGTCGATACAATTAAATCAAGAATACTGTCTTGAATTAAGTCTAGCAATAAAACTGTCAACGCTACTGGCAATAGTAATAACAGTAACGGGTATAGTGTTCCTTTGACTTTGTTATGAAAGTCCCGTTGATTGACAAAATTAATGTAACGAGAAAAGGCAAAATTGAACTGCCAAATTTGCGAAGAGAGTTTTTTCTCCGCTGCCAATGATATGAGTAAACTAATTAATCCCATTTTATGCCCTATCTCGAACGAACCTTCTAACCCAAATTTAAATTTAACGATGCTACGAGCGACAACTAATCTTAACGATTGCCGAGTAATGCTCTAAAGTACTGCCAGTCAAACGCTTCACCAGGGTCAGTTTTTCTGCCTGGTGCAATATCACAATGCCCTACGATATTATTATGTCGGATAAGTGGATAAGATTCTTGCAGTTTATTAACTAAGCTGACCAGTTTCTGATACTGCTCTTCGGTATATGGTGTTGTATCGGTGCCTTCAAGCTCGACCCCAATCGAATAGTCATTGCACTTTTCACGCCCCTCAAAACAAGAAACACCAGCATGCCAAGCTTTGTCATTGAACGATACGTACTGGATAATTTCACCGTCGCGGCGAATTAAACAGTGCGCAGAAACTTGCAGTTGATAGATACCCTCAAAATAACTATCGGCGCTAGGGTTCAATTTACCCAAAAACAAGTCGGTAATATAAGGTCCACCAAATTGCCCAGGCGGTAGCGATATATTGTGAACAACGAACAAACTTATTTCATCTTCTGGCGATCTTGAAGTGAAGTGAGGTGAAGGTTGGTGATTTGCGACATCGAGCCAACCCGATTGAGAAATTTTCATCTGTTTATTCACTACAGCCTTTTGTTACAGCTTTTTAAACACTTTTAACACAATAGCACGTATGATAACTAATAATGCGCAGCTAAATATACATGGTAGAGAATATGTCGTTCGATCAAGATCCAATTAACAATAGCAATCAAGGGACAAACAAAGCGCAACAACATCAACAAAGCGGTCAGCAAGAAATGGGGCGAAGTTTTACCTGGATTGCTTGGATACTTGGCTTTGGTGTGATTGCGTTCGCTTTTCAAGGTTTGCTAGAAAATCAATGGAATCCAAACCAAGCACCAGATTCTTCCTATACATCTACTGGCAAGGCCAATGTTGTCCTCAAACAAAATCGTCAAGGGCATTACATTACGAGCGGTTTAATAAATGGTGAACCCGTTGTTTTTTTATTGGATACCGGCGCCACCCAAGTCTCTATCCCTAGCCACATTGCCCAAAATTTAGATCTCACTACGTTTGGTCAATATCCGGTGCAAACAGCAAACGGTAAGGTGACAGTCTATCGAACACAATTGGATAGCTTATCAGTAGGTAATATCCAGCTACGAGACGTCCCAGCACACATAAACCCCGGAATGAAAAGCAATGAAATTCTGTTAGGCATGAGTGCCCTAAAAAGGGTAGAATTCCGCCAAACGGGTAATCAGCTTATCCTCGAGCAAAGGTAGATAGGCAAATAGAAGAGAACAAAGGTAAGCAAGCAAGGTATATAGTTGCGGACTTGGTTAACCCTGCTCATCAAAAACCCGCGCTTCGAATAAATAGTAAAGAAGCATCGATACAAACAAGCAATCATAAATGTAAGAGAAACACTTAAATGTCTTTAGCACCTATCTCACCAGAACTTGAACGTGATATCCAGCACACTGTTACGTGGGCTCTTCAAGAGGATTTAGGCTTATCGCCAACTGAAAAAGTCGATGCTCAGTGTGATGTTACCGCAATGCTCATTCCGCAAGACAATACCGCAGTTGCGACTATTGTATGTCGCGATGAAGCTATAGTTTGCGGGGTTGCTTGGGTTAACGAAGTTTTTAAACAGCTAGATGAAAGTCTAAATACGACTACTCAGATTACCTGGTTTGTAAATGACGGAGAAAAAGTAAAACCTAATACCGTACTATGTGAGTTAACAGGTAATGCTAGACTTCTACTAACTGGCGAACGCGCAGCACTTAACTTTCTCCAAAGTTTATCAGGCACTGCGTCGTTAACCGCTAAATATGTGTCAGAGTTAAGCGACAAGAAAACTAAGCTTTTGGATACGCGTAAAACCATCCCAGGACTTCGTAGTGCACAAAAATATGCTGTAGCTTGTGGTGGTGGCACGAACCATCGTATAGGACTTTTTGACGCTTATCTGATTAAAGAGAACCATATTGCTGCATGTGGTGGCATTGCAAATGCAGTGTCGAGGGCGAGAGAGAACAAGCCTGAAATTAAGGTTGAAGTTGAAGTAGAAAACTTCGATGAACTAAATCAAGCGTTAGAAGCTGGCAGCGACATTATCATGCTAGACAACTTTACGACGACAATGATCGAGCAAGCCGTAAAAGTTACAAACGATTACAACCTAGCCCATAGCCAGGAAACTAAATTAGAAGTCTCTGGTAATATGACAATCGAAACACTTCGCGAGTATACGAAAGCAGGGGTTGATTATATTTCGTCTGGTGCATTAACTAAGCGTGTAAATGCAGTCGACCTATCAATGAGGTTTAATTAGCACGTAAAGCTAATAACGTTTTTTTGATTTACCTGTAACGGTACCTAAATAGACTAGCTACAGGTCAAATTTACCAGATAGCACCATTTCCTTTTGGTGGTGCTATTTTACTTGTTCAAAAGTCATCCTTTCTTCTGACCCACCAATAAATCCAATTTAAATACTTACCAATTGGTTAACTTATTATTTGCCTTAGTTTCTTTAGCATTTGAAAGCAATGTTCTAGACAGAGCTGTAATAACTTCTGTTCTTTTTATAAACAAACAACATAAATAAGTATTAAGTTTTAGTGAATTGACGAGTTTTTGCTAAAAAATGTGCGATTTTCATCAAAAAAGTGCTTTTTAGAGTTTTACAAGTGTAACTTTTTGTTGCAGTATTGGCGCAGCCCCCGTAATAACGATGGAAATATTATTATGAAAACGACACTACAAAACATCCTAACAGCGAAGAAAGACCAAAAAGGCTTTACGTTAATCGAATTAATGATCGTTGTTGCGATTATTGGTATTCTTGCAGCAGTTGCATTGCCTGCATATAAAACGTATACAGAACGAGCAAAATTCTCGGAAGTCGTTTTAGCGGCAACTCCTGCTAAAACAGCTGTCGATGTTTGTGTTCAAACCGGTACTAGTTGTACCACTCTAGATGAATCCAATACAGGTTGGGATTCATCTTCCCTTGTTGCTTCGGTTGCTATCGATGCACAACTACAAGACACAGATGGTGACGGTGTTGGCGATACGCCAACAGGTAACATTGTGATTACCGTTACATCAGAAGCTGCGCCATTCAGTGGTGGTCCATACGATTATGTTTTAACAGGTGTTCCAAACGCGAACGGTTCTGTAGATTGGACTCCATCAGGTTCATGTCAAACAGCTGGCCTTTGCTAATTCTGCTTTAATTATTCTTTAAAAAAGCCCGCAAGGGCAAGCTATTAACCTTTCGTGTGCATAATAGCTTCTTTTAATATCATAAAAGCCTTAATATACTATTTCTACATACAGTTAGTAAGGCTTTTTTATTGGGACAAATATCCGGCTCAGAAAATAACCCTCCTGTGCCACAGGAAGTTTTGGGGATAAATGTTAATTGCTGCCACAACCCTGAATGCGGTAATTTCTGCGTCCCAGCCACAATTACGCCTGAAGATATTAATTATTTAACAACACCTTCTGGTAAATACACTGCTTCCTTGGGCTGCAAGGAGTGTGGTAGATATTCTTACATAAAAAGCAATTATGCAATACATGAGGAGCTTTTCAGACTACAAAGTTTAAATGAATTATCAACAATTTATCGCCAAGACGGACGATGCTGCTCAAGAATAGGCTGCAAAAATTTTGGCAATTTTAAACTCAACGATAAAAATTCATATCGAAAACGTGGAATTACAAGGGCAGGAAACCAAAGACTTCAGTGTCAGCATTGTGGTCTAACGTTCACATTAAACTCGCAAAAACGTAAAAGTCATCCTCAGTCTAAAAGCTACAAGAACGAAATCCTATTTAAGCTACTGGTGAATCAAAGTCCTATAAACCGTGCGATGGAAATGACAGAACTATCGGCAAGTGCGAATTATAAGAAAATCGACATGTTTTATGAGCGCTGTGTGTCTTTCGTTCAAGCACGAGAAGAATGATTAAAAACGATGGACTTACCATCAATACAATTGTCTTCTGATAGGCAGGAATATACGGTTAACTGGACACAGAGAAAGGACAAACGAAATGTAGTCATATCTGCTATTGGTACTGCGGAAAAGTTCTCCAGATATGTCTTTGGTATGGACGTAAGTTATGATCCAACAGTAAACTTGAATGAGCTATTAGAGTGTAACGAGTATCAAAATGCAGATCTGAAGATGTTTAATAGGCGTTACGCTCGAATCTGGACTCTGCGTGATTACTTGCAAGAGCAAAAGAGCAAGCCAGATCCAGAGTTAAAAGACAAACTACAAAAAGACGAGTTTTCGGTTGTAGATGACTCTAAAAAGCTACCAAGCAAAGGTACGCAAGTTCGGTCAGAATATACGATGTACGCTCACTTTATAAGGCTTGAGAGTTTAATCGGTCATGCAAAAGACATAAGGTTGTTTGTTGATCCAGAAATGGGTATTGATAAAGCAATCTGTAATGCCTTTCAGCATCAAATCAAGGATGGATACTGCAAAGCTCTTATTGTTAAGCTGAACAAAGGACTCACAGTAGATACTAGAAGGACTATGGTTGCTGATACTGAGATAATGCTGCAAGAGCTTGTAGATAATGGCAGAGCCTTTTCAGTGAATCATGCTAAACGAATTGTTGCACTAGATAGCCTTAAATCACCAGAAGTGACGAATAGGCACCCTAGAGTTTGGTTTAATGTGCCAATTCATAAAATAAATGAAGTTGGTAAACGTGTTTTCTTCATTAACGGCTATGAAAATGAAGACAAAGAGGAACTAGTTACTTGGATGCTTCAAGCTACCTTACACCCTATTGATAGCTTCTTTCAGGTGGTTAGACGAAGAGTATCTATACTTGAGCGTCCAATGCAGTCATCATCTAACAAAGGGCGCTTATGGACCTGTCTCTTGATCACATTTCTAGATCAAGAGACTTGGCTAGCTCATAACCTTCAAGGATGGTTTGCAGTGTAAACCATCCTTCCCATAACCGCTCCCACCCAACGCGACCATTACGTTTTGAATCATGCCAGCCAGCT
>JAKVCY010000194.1 GCA_022448425.1 Thalassotalea sp.
CAATCTGGGGCCAGCACTTGGCGGTTGTCGCATGTGGCCCTACGTAAATAGTGGTGAGGCATTGACCGATGTGTTGAGACTGTCAAAGGGGATGACGTATAAAGCAGCCATGGCTAACTTGGAGCTTGGCGGCGGTAAATCAGTCATTATCGGCGACCCTCGAAAAACAAAATCACCTGAGATGATGAAGGCAATGGGTAAGTTTGTAGAGTCATTAGGTGGAAAATATTTTACCGCAGAAGACTCAGGTATTTCAGTTACCGATTTACAAACCATGGCGACTGAATCGGACTATATAGCGGGTGTCAAAGCTCAGTACCATTATGCCGGCGAAGTACCAGATGGAAATCCGGCCCCGTCAACGGCATACGGCGTATTTGTAGGTTTGAAAGCGACGGTAGAGTATGGCTTAAAGCAAAGCCTTGATGGTGTAAGTGTAGCTATACAGGGAATGGGGCACGTTGGTTATCGACTTGCTAAACACCTGCATGAGCATGGCGCTAAGCTCTATGTTGCCGATATTTATCCGGAAGGGGTAGAAAAAGCCGTGGCTGAATTCGGCGCAACTGCAGTGGCGCCAGAGGAAATTTTAAGCTTGGATGTTGATGTGTTAGCGCCTTGTGCATTAGGTGCAGCAATAAACGATCAAACGTTACCGGCCATTAAAGCGAAAGTGATTGCAGGAGCTGCTAATAATCAGCTTGCACGCGAAGACATTGGCGAGTTGCTTCAGCAACGCGGGATCTTGTATGCGCCAGATTACGTCATCAATGCGGGTGGAGTTATCGATATTTTCCATCAACGTATGGAATCGAGTTCAAATGAAGCATTACGGGCGCATATCGAGAAGATTGGTGAAACGTTAAAAGAAATCTATGCTCGCTCAGAACAAGAGGGAGCAGCCACTAACCGTGTCGCAAACGTTATTGCTGAAGAGAGATTTACGATAAAGGGTTGAAAACTCTGAGCCAAATGGTCATAATGCGCCCCGCACTCAAGCAGGGGCGAATGATTCTGCGCTGAATGCAATCTTCTATGGTGGGCTTTTGGTCCTCCCGCAATGATACTTTGTGAACTCGGTCAGGCCTGGAAGGGAGCAGCCGCAGCAGACGACTCATGTGCCGGGATGTGGCTGGAGGCCCGCCACCCAAATTACATCACTCTTCAGTGTTTTCACGCATCTTACTTTTTTCGGTTTCATCCAAGTATTTCAGTGCCTTGCTGATGGCATGTTCCACATTCATTTCCATTTGATTGCGCTCGCTTTGCGGTAAATAAAATGCCATATCTACTTCATATCGGATGTAGCGAGGCGGTACTTGATTCAAAGCCAGGCAGCATAGGTCAGCCAAGTAATCTGGGCTTTTAGTTTTATCAATTCCAAGCTTGCTAATTCTTTCCAATACAAGGTGTTCATAGTAGTTGTGGATATCGTCATCTAGCTTCATGATTTTCCCCCATTTAACGTTTAGCGCCGTAATAGTGGCTTTTATAGTTACGTTGCGACCATGAATTTCAGAACATAGTGTTCACTTGAACAAAATGGACACATTTTTATACTTACATGATGTCGCATCATAACCCATAGCCGTATATCCATATTATGTATAGCTTGTATTCTGTGGATGTCGAGGTGACGATGATAGAATTACAGACTTATATAACGGCAACAAGGCATTAACGACATGAAAAAAAATATAGAGCCCTGCTACTATGGCGATTATCTCCAGCTAGACAAAATACTGGGTGCCCAAGATCTACAGAGTGAAAAATATGGTGATGTGGCCCATGAAGAGATGCTGTTCATAATCGTACACCAGGTTTACGAATTATGGTTTAAGCAGGTCCTCCACGAATTAAACGCCGTCATAGATACTTTCAATCAAGAAATAGTGAAAGATCAGCAGCTAACGTTAGTTGTACATCGCTTACAGCGAATCATACAAATTCAAAAATTAATGAATGACCAAATTGCCATCATGGAAACGATGACACCACAGCAATTTTTGTCATTTAGAGATTACCTCGTACCTGCATCCGGCTTCCAAAGTATTCAGTTCAAACGTTTAGAGATTTCTCTCGGCTTGAAACGTGACTTTAGAATCGACTTCGACAAACAAAGCTTTTATAACCGCCTCACTGATAAAGATAGAGCACTGCTTGAAAACCTAGAAAATAAGCCGAGTTTGTTCGAGCTTGTTGATAAATGGCTGTCGAGAATGCCGCTTTTAAAAACAGAGGGCTTCGACTTCTGGCAGTACTATAAAGATGCGGCAGAGGAAATGTTGAGAGATGATCATCACACTATTTCAACGAGTGATATGTTGTCTGAGACAGAAAGGCGTCAGGAGCTCAAAGACCTCCAGGGTACTATGGAGAACTTCGATGCCTTGTTTGATGAAGCTAAGTTCGAAAAGCTGAGAGGCGAAGACAAATTCCGTTTAAGTCATAAAGCACTGCTCTCGGCCTTATTTATAAAACAATATTCGGAAGAACCCATTTTTAATCTCCCATTTCAGCTTATCACTGCGCTCACAGAAATAGATGAACAGCTAACTATCTGGCGCTACCGCCATGCAATGATGGTTCAGCGGATGCTGGGCACTAAGATAGGAACAGGCGGTTCATCTGGTCACCATTATCTTAAGAAAACGACCGAATCAAACCGCATTTATTTGGACTTTTTCAATATGGCGACTTTTTTATTACCGAAAAGCGCTCTGCCGGCGTTACCTGAGTCTGTGAGAAAGCAGTTAGGTTTCTACTTGCAGTAGAATGAAAGTTGAACAAGGGCGCACAAACTGACTGACCTAATGACAGACGTCATCAGGTAAAACTGTACAGCGCTTATGCAGTCACTGAAGGTTTAACGCTTGGCGCTAACCTCCAGTTTTGGACTGGTCGTCCGATTAATGCTTTTGGTTATCATCCGACAGACC
This sequence comes from Thalassotalea sp., assembly GCA_022448425.1. Taxonomy (GTDB): domain Bacteria; phylum Pseudomonadota; class Gammaproteobacteria; order Enterobacterales; family Alteromonadaceae; genus Thalassotalea_F. Next base: position 2,940 of record JAKVCY010000194.1, read on the forward strand.
TGTTTGCTCAAGCTTATGATTCTGAGTCGTTCTTTGCTGGTGGTGAGCCAGCGCCTCGAGGTTCCCGTGGCCGCACCAGCAGTTACTATTCTATCGACGTTTCTGCATCGTACAATATTGACATCGGTGAAGACCAAAAGCTGGTTGCACGAGCGGAAATTTTCAATCTTCTAAATAACGATCGCGTTACAGAAGTAAACGAAATATACGATGACGAGAGCTCAGCTGATCCCACCCATCCAGATGTTAACCCGAACTATGGACTTCCAACAGCATGGCAAACCCCGCGCTATGTTCGTTTCAGGGTAAATTACTCGTTCTAAAGGGCGTGTAGCAAGCAATGTTAATAAGAGCGTGTGTAGAGTTTATAAGTGTATCACGCCCTTCTAAGTCAATAGTCCAAAAATAACCAATAAGTTCGTTGAAAGTGCTTAAAATGTTAAATGTAAGTTAATATTTACAAAAGCAGGTAAAAAGATGAAAAAAAATTGAACTTTTATGGAACACCCGTCTGATCCCAGTTGACCCTATGCTTAGGATGTGGTTATTATCAAGGTGAGGCTTTGACCTTACTAATAATAATTCGTTATATAAACGATTTAAGAAACACACTAAGAGTTTTAGTGGTCCAGGGAGACAATACATGTTTACAAACTCTAAACTGGCTAAGTCAGTGAAGCTAGCGTGCGCATTTGGTGCTGCATCAACCATCGCCTTCACTGGTGCGGTTAACGCACAGGAAACAGATGAAGCTGCTGACGCAGTAGAAAAAATCGAAGTGACAGGTTCACGCATCCGTCGTACTGATATTGAAGGTGCAAACCCAGTTACAGTGATGTCACGTGTTGATATCGAAAAGTTCGGTGTTACGTCTATCGGTGACGTTCTTCAAGCAATCCCTTCTGCGGGTTCTGCTATCAACACCAACAACAACAACGGTGGTAATGGTACAACTACTATCAACATCCGCGGTATTGGTTCAAACCGTACGCTAGTTCTTGTTAACGGTAAGCGTTGGGCGCCAGGTCTTGGTGGTTCTGTTGACCTTAACAACATTCCAGCTGCAATCATCGAGCGTATCGAAGTACTTAAAGACGGTGCCTCAGCGGTATACGGTTCTGATGCGATTGCGGGTGTTGTAAACATTATTACTCGTCAGGACTTTGAAGGCGTTCAAGCGTCTGGCTACATCGGCCAGTGGGACGAAGGCGACGGTAATAAAGAGCAGTGGGACATTGGTTTCGGTACAGCTAACGACAAAGGCAACGTATACTTCAACATCTCTTACGTTGAAGAAGAGCCTACACTAGCGGGCGACCGTGAAATTTCTGCAGTGCCTGTTTTCGGTACGCCTGCAGGTTTTGGTGGTTCATCGGCTCCTCCTCAAGGTCGTTTCTTCACGTTTGACCAAGCCGGCAATGCTTTCAGCCAGCAAGGCGATAGCAACGGTGGTCTAGAGCCATGGGTTGAGCCAACAAGCCGCTTCAACTTTGCACCGTTTAACTATCTTTCTACACCTCAAGAAAGAACGAATATCTATACTCAGGCACGTTACGAGCTAACTGATAACATCTCTGTAAATGTAACGGGCTTCTACGGCAACCGTAAGTCAGAGCAGGCTCTAGCACCTACGCCTCTGTTTCTAGGCACGGCGTTTGCTGAAGATGCTACATTGGCGGCTAATAATCCGTTTAATCCATATGGTGTTACTGTAACGACGAACCCATCTATCCTTACCGATCCTAACTCGGAAGGCTATGCTGATCTAGATTTGGACCCGTCGTTATATGATCCTAATGCTCTTGAGATGTTCTTATTTGGTCGTCGTATGATGGAGGCGGGTTTCCGTAGCTTCAAGCAAAACGTTGACCAGTTCCAGTTCAACGGTGGATTTGAAGGTGTATTTGAGTTTGCTGACAGAGAATTCTTCTGGGATGTTAACTACACTTATGCAGACATTACACAAAACACGTCTACAGACGGTCTACTTAACATGGACCGCGTGAGAAGCGCACTTGGTGACCCTGCTAATTGTACTGGCGGCTGCGTTCCATTGAATTTGTTTGGCGGTGCACCTGAAGTTATCGGTGAAGGAACAATCACGCAAGAAATGCTTGATTACATTACCTTTACTGCACAAGACGAGCTTAACTCAGCTCTTGAGAGCTACTCTGCAAACATCTCTGGTGAAGTATTTGAACTTCCAGCGGGCTACCTAGCGTTTGCTGCGGGTTATGAAAAACGCTGGCAATCAGGTTACGACCAGCCAGATGCAATCATTGCTGCGGGTATCACTTCTGGTAACGCGCGTCTGCCTACCTCTGGTGCGTTCAGCGTTGAAGAAGCGTACCTAGAGCTTGCAGTTCCTCTACTTTCAGATATGCCTGGCGTAGAGCAATTAGACCTAGAACTTGCTACTCGTTATTCTGACTACAGCAACTTTGGTGACACGACTAATTCAAAGATTGGTCTTAAGTGGCGCATCAACGAAGACCTACTTGTACGTGGTACATGGTCTGAAGCATTCCGTGCTCCATCTCTTGATGAATTGTTCTCAGGTAACAGTGATAGCTTTGCGCCGCTAACTGACCCATGTAATGGCGGTGCTGCGGGTAACCCAGAGCTTCCTGGTTGTGCGGGTATTCCTGCAAACTATGAGCAACCTAACACGCAGATTCGTACTACTGTAGGTGGTAATGCAAACCTAGAAGCTGAAGAAGCAGAAAGCTTTACATACGGTTTTGTATACTCTCCAGAAGCAGTTGAAGGCTTGTCAATTACCTTTGATATCTTCGATATCGAAGTTGATAATGCCGTTTCATCTGTTGGTGCACAAACTATTCTTAATGCCTGTGCTCAAACTGGCGTCAACCTATGTTCACTTATCGAACGTGGCGCTGGCGGTAACGTTGTAGACTTGTTTAACGGTCAAGTAAACCTTGGTGGTCAAACAACGTCTGGTTTCGACTACAACGTAGCGTATAACTTTGAAACTGAGTACGGTGATTTCCGCATTAACTGGGATGGTACTTATGTTGACGAGCGCACTACTATCGTAATCGATCCAATAACAAACACATCTACTGAGTTTAACGATGCAGGTCTTGCCGGTGACCGTGACGTTGTTCCACGTCTACGTACTAACCTTGCAGTAACGTGGGCGTACGATGACTGGACAGCTAACTGGTTAGTTCGCTTCATCGGCCACACTACTGAAGAGTGTTCAATCGATGGCGATACGCTAGATCAACAACTATGTAGTGATCCAAGTGAAGAGCTTGGTGGCGATAGCTTCAACGAACTTGAAGATATGGCATACCACGATGTATCACTAGGTTACGCAGTTAACGATAACCTACGCATCACGCTTGGTGTGAACAACTTGTTCGACACTGATCCAGAAGTTTCTTACTCGACGTTTGCTAACAGCTTCGACCCGTCTATGTATGAAATTCCTGGACAATTCTTCTACACACGTGTAAATCTTAACTTCTAATTGAAGTTGTAGTAGACAGAATGAAAAAAAGCCTCTTCGGAGGCTTTTTTGTTATGTGGAAGCCGTACTAAATAAAGTGTGGACAACAGGTAATGAATGTAGAGCAGTGTATTAAGAATGCTAATGAAGCCCATGCATCAGGCAACACTGATGAGGCAATGCAATGGTTAAAACAAGCTGGCGAATTTGGAGACGTTAATGCCGCGTTGGATTATGCCTATTTCAGATCAAGGGAGAACCCAAGAAAATCACTGGCATTCTTAGAAGGGGTAAAGTGTGCAGATAACCCCGTCGTTCAGTTCCATAAATTACAAATTGGCTATTATGGTGACGTAATAACGAATACGAAGTTAGTAGCCAAGACGCTCATCGCACTCGGGAACGAAGGTGTGATAGAGGCTTATTTAGTTGCGCTTTCTTACCTACCGGTAAATAGCACTACATTTTCTTATATTGCGAGTAGGGTGTGTCACCTAGCACCGAATATCAGCAAACAGCTTAATTTGCATTCAGCGTCACAAGTTACTAATGACGAAAGTCTGAATCAAGAAGTTATAGAAGAAATATCTGAATCGCTTGGTAGAGTATATGAACCCTCTAAAGTGTTAGATACATCTTTACCTATTAATGTGTACGAAAGCCTACTATCTGAATATGAATGCCATTACTTAATCACCAAATTTAGCTCACTCTTGCAACCCTCGATGATTGTTGACCCTAGGACTGGCGAGGGCATAATTGACAGTGTGCGAACAAGTTACGTTGCCGTTATAGAGCCTAGTCATTGCGATTGGATTACAAGAAAGCTGGACAAAGTAATATCACAAATTACGAATACGCCTAGACGTAACGGCGAGGCGTTAAATTTATTGCGATATGAACCAGGTCAGCAGTACAAACCCCACTATGACGGGCTAAACGAAATAAACGATGGATTAATGTTTAAAGATGGAAAACAGCGCACGAAGACTGCTCTTGTATACCTGAATACGGTTGATGAGGGAGGGGAGACTCTTTTTCCTAAGCTAAATATCCGTATTGTACCAAGATGCGGAACTGTCGTTGTTTTTTCCAATTCAGACAAAGACGGTAAGCTATTGTTAAATAGCTATCATTCTGGCGCGCCATCTATTTCACAAAATAAATGGATAGTTACAAAATGGATTAGAGAATGTACAACTATTTATGGTAACGTAGTCTACGGTACTTATACTAAGGGATAACACGGATGAAAAAAGTAACAAAAATAATTCTTGCATCAAGCCTAGCACTAGCATTGGGAGCATGTGGTTCAACTGACAATCAAAGTTCTGAGTATGCTAAGGCAAATACCAACGGCGGAGACGATGGTATGGTATGCAAAATGGAGAAAAAGATAGGTTCAAACCGCATGCAGCGCGTTTGTTACTCTGTGGAAGAAAGAGAGAACATGCGTGAAGCTGGCCGTGAAGGGTGGTTGCGTATGCAGCGTGGATCAGAAACCGGCGGCGGTGACCTGTAAATACACCGTAGGTTAGTTTAAGATGGGAGGCAAAACGCTTCCCATTTTTGTATGACTAAAGAAAACAATAATAGCCCTGACGATACGCTTGCTCAAATTACAGACGCAATAAATGCAGGCGATTACAATAAAGCTCTTTTTCATTACGGTGAAGTTTGCTCGCGATGGCCCGAGTATTTGTCGCCAGCGTCTGGCGTACAGCTTTCTAAATCTCAAGCTACACATATTCATAATGCAGCGAATTTAGCTCGGCGTGATTTATTTATAAAAACCCAGTCGATTGGTTCGAGTAAAAGAATTAAGCGCGCCATTTCAATGTTTTGCGGCGCTGAACAAAAGAAGTTCGATAAAGCACTTCAGTCTCCAAGCTTTCTATTTATCCCAAACCTTCCCTCTACTCCGTTTTCAGATGTCAGTGCAGTGGAAGGGCTTGATACATTTATCAATACGCTTAGTGCCCATAAAGACGTGTTCATATCTCGTTTGTCAGGTGCAAACGAGCGCTATATTCACGATATAGGTGCAGTGCCAGACACCGAAGATTGGGCACAGCTAGCCCAAAAATGGAACTCACTTCACCTAATGAAAGGCGGCAAGTTTACTGATCATGGTGATAACCTTCCTGACGAAGTAAAGACGTTATTCAATTCGCCAATCCTGGCCCATTGTCCAGTACACGCACCTGAGGTAGTCATTTCTGTACTGCAGCCACGTACAAAAATCCCACCTCATTTCGGAATTTCTAATCTAAAGTGGACGTTGCACATCCCACTGATTATTAATGATAAGTCGTATTTGCATGTTGCTAATGAGCGATGCTATTGGAGTGAAGGGAAGACCGCTATTTTGTTTGACGACAGCTATCAGCATAGCGCGGAGAATGAGGACGAAACGGCCAGAGCAGTTTTAATAATTGATATTTGGAACCCGCATTTAACGCTTACTGAGCGAGAGGATGTTGCACAGTTTATTTCCAAATATGGCGAGTGGTCTTTGCAGTATGGGGCACTAGCTTCATTGGATAGAAGGTTATATAAATAATGCAATCGCAACCAAATATTGTTATCCCAAACCTCATTAATGCATTCAACAGAGGTGATTTCCTTTTTGTCATCAATACAGTAAAAAAAAGTGGGGCGTTAAATCGTGTTGATCCTGTAGTCTCGCAATTACATGGTAGTGCGTTAAGAAAAATAGGTAAGCTTGATGACGCCGTGAAGGTCTTTGAGAAAGGTTTAAAGCTGTTCCCTCAATCTACCGACCTAATGAATAGCTATGGAAATCTGTTTCTTGACAAAATGCAAAGTGATAAAGCGATTTTATGGTTTTCAAAAGCCCTAAAAATCAAGCCGAATGCCTTTGATTATAAGTATAACTTAGCAAGAGCCTTCTATGATGCTAAGCGCTTTAGCGAGGCTGAAAAGCAATGTCTTCAGTTACTAACTACACAGCCAAACAAAAACACAGTCTTGCTGTTAATGGCATCAATTTTAGTAGAGGACCATCGCGATGATGTGGCTGAACGCTATTTGAAGCGATTATTAGACAGCGAACCACAAAATAAAAAAGCGCTTAATAACTTAGGAAATATCAAACGCAGAAATAACCAGTTCGATGAAGCAATATCACTCTACAAACAAGCGCTATCGGGGGGAAGTTCTACCGCAGAGCTTTATCAAAATCTAGCTGCAGTCTTTGCTCTAAACGGTTCGTTAAATGAGGCCTTTGCTACTTATAAAGAAGGGATAAGGGTCTTTCCTGATAGCGTAAATTTACACAAAGAATATGCTCATTTAGCCTGGGTTCAAAACCTTGAAGCACCGTTTTCTCTTTTAGAGGCAAACTTATCAATTGATAATCCGGATTTAATTTTGGCTTACACGGAATTGATGATTAGGGTAGAGGAATTTGAAAAAGCTAAGTTTTGGTTAGAAAAGCTCCTCGAAACTAAGTTACCCACCTATCAAATTGCTGCAGCGGCCAGTTTATCTCACACATTAAGAGAGCTTGGAGAATTTGAAAAAGCACTGGCAACCGTAAGTGTTAAAGCGTCTAATCCCACTCTAGAGACGCTCCCGTTAATAATTGAGAAAAGCTATTCTTTATTAAGTCTCAAAAGGTATAAAGAAGCGATAAAAGCACTAGAGTTGGTGTGCCGAATTGCGCCGCTTAATCAGGGTTATTGGACATTATTATCCACCGCGTACAAAGCTAATGGCGATGAGGCTAAGTATAATCAGTTATGTGATTATCAAAGTTTTGTGAGCGTACAGTCTTTGTTAGGAAACGAAGACGCAAACACAAAATTTATAAACCTACTTAGAGCACATCTTATTACGCTTCACAACAACGAAAGACACCCAATTGGGCAGTCGCTTCGCAACGGCTCTCAAACATTTGAAAACCTTTTCGATTCGACCCACCCAGTAATTAAAGAGTTAAGGTCGGCTATTGAGGCAAGAGCCAAAGAGTTTTTATCAACGCTTACTCGTGTGAAGAAGCATCCATTCTTATCCCGCCTAAGCCAAGATATCGATTTTATAGGCAGCTGGTCGGTAAGGTTGCGACAGAAAGGATTTCACAAATCTCACTATCATTCAGAAGGATGGCTTAGCGGAGTGCTGTATGTAGATGTGCCCGCTGAAGTTAAAATAAACGGGCATGGCTGGCTAGTTTTTGGACGGCCGGATATTAGTGGCGTCGATATGACAGAAGACTATGCTGTTAAGCCTCAAGAGGGAAATGTTGTTTTCTTCCCTTCGTATATATGGCACGGTACAAATCCAATTTTGTCTAATCAACAACGTCTGACGGTCGCTTTTGACATTGTGCCTAATCCTACCAGCTAGGTGTCCGCATTAAGCGAGCTCTAATTTGAAAGCCAGGGTATATCGGGGCGTGTAGCAAATACGGTTGGGCGGCCTTCCTACATGCTTGATTGCCCCGTGAAAAATCACAGTCCTACCCGGCTTTGGCGTGCAGGCGAAAACGCAATCGTTTTTGCTATTATAAAAAAGCGTTTCACCGCCCCATTCAATATCCCACTCGGGGCACAGATAAACCAATACAGTAAGTTCATTAGCTTCTGGCAGACAGTCTGTATGTGTAAAAAGCATGTCGCCGTACGATGCATAATTCACATAGCCACGATATGCTCTGTAATGTTTACCTGTGGTATTAAAGATTTCCTTAATAGCATGTTGATAAACGGCCAGTGCTCGCACTTGCGTATCGCTAAGTTCGACTGCCCAATGTTTGTATTGAGCGGTGTCGGGACGCGCGACTTCAGTATGTTTGAATGCGCTTAGTTCTAAACCTTTAAATATACCCGTTGCTTCTTCAAGGGAGCATAAATCATCGAATACCCAGACAGGTTTGTCATCAATTGTGTAGCTATATGCAGGTGCGCTCATGGTTTAATCATTCTTGTTATGTATAGATGCGGTATAAATAACAAATTGTGCATAGCAAGCCAATGTTAATTTTCAATGTTGTTTTTTTACATTTTTAGATTTGAATAAAAGCAACAACAAATAATCTAAGAGCAATAATTGTTTAGACAAGTCGCCTCATATTGTAACTATGAAGGCCTCGGTTGGGTTATATCAGTGCAAGGCAAAGCACACTTTTACACCTAACTTCTGGTTTTGTGCATTTAATTAGTGCAATTTTGGGTAAATATTAATCGATTAAGAAGTGGCCGGAATTATGCAGGGGAATTTCGAACGCTTATTCAAGCTAACTGAACGGAAAACGAGCAGTTGATCGAAAATCTACTAGGTGTAAACAGTGTGTTACTTGACTAAACGTAACATTCCATGTGAGTATAATACGTTCGTAGTACTGACAATTGACGTCGGCGCTACATTCCTGAAACAAAATTGTGAAAGTTTTATACGCCCCTTGCCC